>JBDTAW010000057.1:0-17360 GCA_039924445.1 Gemmatimonadaceae bacterium | reverse complement strand
ACCCAGCGATACAACCGATCTGCTACACGACGGCCAAAGGGAACTGAGAATAGCCACGATACCCATCTTCCTGCGCGCAATCGGCTGAGTATCTCCTCAACCGCTGCAGCGCCCTGCCACGTTCGCCCGTCAGACTGGCGAACAAGCTGCAATGATTCCGCGTACGCGGCTTGCGGTATCCAGGGAAACCGCTCCAGCACGGACGGATCCTGCGACGACACCGCTTCGAAATCATGCCGCTTGTCCAGCCTCTTGAGTCGCCTTATCAGTCGCTGGCACATGCCACACTGACCGTCGTAGATCACCGCATACGGCCTGACGATATCGACCGTCACGGCGTGCACATCGGCGACATGCCTGTCAGACTCGCGTGTGGAGCGCCATCGCGGGTTGCTGCTGAGTGAGGCAGTGGAGCGTTCCGAGCCCCCATACAAGATCCACCGCATGTATCCCGACCACCGTGCGGCCCGGGAATACGCTGGCAATGGTATCCAGCGCGACGCGGTCGTTTGAATCATTGAATGTCGGGACAAGCACAACCTCATTCGCGACATAAAAATTCGCATAGCTCGCGGGCAGACGCTGACCGTCCATGATCACTGGACGCGGATATGGCAACAGCACAACATTCAGCGGCTGTCGCTCAGCGGCGAGCTTCAACCTGTTGAGGTTGTCGACGGACGACGCATGATTCTCATCCGCCGCGTCGTCCTCATAGGCGAGTAACACCGTATCGAAGTTCGCGAACCGCGCGACGTCGTCAATATGGCCGTGCGTGTCGTCACCAACGCAGCTGGTGCCGAGCCAGATAGTGTCGTGACAGCCGAGGTAGGTCGCGAAGGCCTGTTCGTAGTCTGGGCGTGTAAGACCGGGATTCCTCACCTGCACGTCACTCAGCAGCCATTCTTCCGTCACAAGGATCCGACCCTGCCCGTTTACATCGATCCCGCCACCTTCCAGGATAATCGGCGAATCGGGTCGGTCAGGGCGCATTGCCTGCGTGATCGGCAATCCCGTCGCGGCCTGTATCGCTGCGGGCACACGTCGATCTCGCGCGTAGTTATCGTACTTCGCCCACGCGTTGAAGCCCCACGCGATCATCTCGACTTCACCGTTCGCGTTCCATACGAACGAAGGACCCGAATCGCGCAGCCACACACGGTCGGTGCGCACAAGCAGGAGATTCACCCGCTGCATTGCGACATTGTGCGCGCGCAGCATCGCGACCGCAGAGTCACGTACCGCTTCGCTGTCGCACAGAATCTCCACACGCTCGTGATCAGCGAGCACCCGAACGATCTCAGCGTACGCCCAGCGGACAGCTTCGATCTTGCCCGGCCAATCAGGTTCATGATGAGGCCACGATATCCATGTAGCATCGTGGCGCTCCCATTCCGCCGGCATTCGCCAGCGCGTCACCCCAGGTACCGATTCAGAATTGGTGCGTACGCGTCAATGCGCCGATCGCGCAGAAACGGCCAGTTGCGCCGCGTGTCCTCTATCAGCGCCGGGTCGCACGTCGCGATGAGCACGGTTGGCTCCTGACCAGCTTCGGCAATCACTCGTCCGAATGGATCCGACACGAAGGAATGACCAAAAAATTCAATCCCATCCGTACCGGGTTCCTCTTCAAAACCGACCCGATTGGGAGCCGCAACGTAAACGCCATTCGCGATCGCATGCGCGCGCTGCGCCGTGCGCCACGCGTCCATCTGCGCTGCACCAAACTCTGCTTTCTCTGCCGGATGCCACCCGATTGCCGTCGGATAGAAAATCACCTCGGCTCCCAGCAGTGCCGTAATTCGCGCCGCCTCCGGATACCACTGATCCCAGCAAATCAGAACTCCGATGTCTGCATAACGGGTTTTCCAAACCTTGAACCCGCTCGCGCTTGGATGCTCGTCCTGCTGCGTCTGATTCGAGTCACCGGGAGTGAAATAGTACTTCTCGTAGTACAGCGGATCATCGGGAATGTGCATCTTGTGATAGACGCCAAGCAGCGATCCATCAGCGTCGATCACGGCGGCTGAATTTCGGTACACTCCCGCCGCCTGACGCTGGAACAGCGGGACAATGATCACCACCTCGAGTTCTTTCGCGAGCGCCTGCATGCGATCGGTCACAGGCCCTGGGATCGGCTCGGCAATGTCAAACCGCTCAACGGTCTGGCGCTGGCAGAAATAGGGTGAGTTGAACATCTCCTGCAGGCACACGATCTGGGCCCCCCTCCGTGCGGCTTCGCGGATCTGCCCAACCGCGCGATCCAGGGTCGACTGAGGAGTCTCGGCAACAGCATCCTGGACGATCCCGATAGTAAATGGCTCTCTTCCCATGGCCGAAAGTTAACCCCACGAGGAGCTCTGGCCGCGTCCCCGGCAGGCAGGCTCAAACCGCCCGGGGCCCCCTGCCGAGACTCATTATAGGCGACCACCCGAAACATGAGGCCGCCATGGTGACAACCCGCTGCCGTTGTCGTCCTTATAGGGCGGCATCGAGTCGGCAATCTGCCAGCTCATCGTGGTGGTACCGGAGGTCTCGTTGGATCGTCGTATTGTCTTTGCACTATGTGCTGTAACGCTAAGCTCCTTGACCGTCTGCTCTCGACAGCCAACCGAATTCCTGCTTGGCGCAGCCGGTCCGCAAACCATCGCGTACGGTATCGAAAACCAGCACGGTATCGAGCTGGCGATTGACGAGATCAATCGCGCTGGCGGAATCAACGGAACCCCCATCCATCTTCTCACTCGCGACGACCACGCAAATGGGTCGGACGCGGCAAGGGTGGCGGGCGAGTTCGTCGCGAACGACAAGGTCATCGCGGTAATCGGTCATGCCGGCTCCGCCTCCGAAGTCGCTGCGGCTCCAGTTTATGGCAGTGGACACCTCCCAGCCATTGCCACTACCGCCTCGTCGCCCGATATCTCCGGTATATCGCCATGGGTCTTTCGCATGATTGCGAGCGATTCAGCAAACGGCGCGACTCTCGCACACTTCGCTTCATCACTGTCGAACGGACTCCACAGGCCCGTGCGTGTCGGCGTGCTCTATCATAATGACGCGTACGGTCGGGGCCTTGCCGATGCCTTCCTGCACAATTTCAGCGGTGACGTGGTGAGCATCGATCCAATCGGAGCGACGACCAATCTCGAACCGTACATCACTTACTTCAAGTCCCACACTCCGGACATAGTCTTTGTAGCGAGTGACGAGGACCTGGGGATCAGAGTTCTGCGTCAGGCGCGTTCGGAAAATCTGGTCGTAAAGTTCCTCGGTGGCGATGGCTGGCAGGGCGTCATCGCCGACTCGGCATCGGAAGGAGCATTCATCGGCACACCGTTCACCGCACAGGGCGTGGGCGCGCCGACACAGAAATTCGTGGCAGCGTTCCGTGCCAGATACGGTGTTGCTCCCGGTGCTCAGGCAGCGCTTGCGTACGACGCGACGCGGCTGGTCGCGCGTGCACTACAGAGTGGCGCAACAACCAGGACTGCAGTACGGGACTACTTGAGATCACTGACTAGTGAAACCGCCTTCGCAGGTCTTTCCGGACCAACGTGGTTCTCCGGCACCGACCCTGTCGGGACGAAGTTCCGTGTCACGCGCGCACACGATGGCCTCATGCTTCCGGTAACCGCACAATGAGCTTGAGAGAACATCTTCGGTTGACCACAATCCGGGATACGCTGCTGGTCGGCTTCACCGCTCTTGTCTTCTGCCTTATCGTCGCGGGAACCATTGGCTGGATAGCGGTGCGCGCTGGAGCCGGTGACGTGACCGGTGAACTTCAGAGTGTACTCGCGTCCTCCCAGCAGACCTCCGATTATTCCCGCATCATAACGCGCGAAATCCAGGCAGCGACCGCGTACATGACCAACGGCGATTCGGCTTCACTGCGCGAATTCCGGCAACTCAGTCACCAGGCGCATGGGCTGCAACATCAGTTCGGAATTGCCAGCGACGCCGCCCCCGGCGAGGTCGCTGCGATCGCGGCCGTGGACAACCGGTTGTCCGACTTCGAGAACACGTATGCTCTCGCGCATCGCCTGCGTGACATGGGGCGCGCTAGCGAGGCGACCGTGCAGGCCGACAGTGCCCGCCTGATCGTGACATCGCTTCTTGATGATCTCGCGCACTTCGATGCAGCAAAAGCGGGCGGCGTCGCCAATACGACCAGTCGGATTGACTATCTCGCTCGGTGGCGCGCCACGGCTGTACTCGGCGCGGTGGCCATTGCTGTCCTGCTGGCGCTCATGATCGCCATCCGAACAATTCGCACGATCGACACACCGCTGAGCGCACTCTCCAGCCACGCGCGGAGTTTCAGCGAGGGCAATCTTACCGCACGAACCTCGAGCGCGCACATGCCAGGTGAATTCGCAACCGTCGCGGCGGCTATGAACCATGCGGCGGACTCACTGTCGCGAGTAGTCGACGTAGCGACACAAACTGCTGACGACGTGACACACTCAGCAGGCGACCTGGCCAGCGCTTCTCAACAGATTTCCGATACCGCCAACCAGGTCTCCGAAGCCGTCACGCAGGTCTCTGCAGGCGCAGAGGCACAAGTACAACAGATACTGGTGGTCACCCGCTCACTCGATACCATCCGCGACGGCGCAGATGGCGTCGCGGCAGGCGCAGAAGAAGTACAGGCACTCGCTGCATCAATCCACGGTCAGGCCGCCGGTAAGCGGCTCGAACTCGATCGAACACTCTCTATCCTTGTTGACGTGCGCACCATCGTCCGGCAAGCTGCCGAAGAAGTGCGCGCACTAAATGCTACAGTCGGTGACATCAACAAGTTCGTAGTCTCCGTAGGTCGCATCGCTGACCAGACCAACCTGCTCTCACTTAACGCAGCGATCGAAGCAGCCCGAGCTGGGGCAGCCGGGCGCGGATTCGGAGTCGTCGCCGATGAAATACGCAAGCTTGCCGATCAATCCCGGGCAGCCGCTGACGATGTGGTTGATCTGACTGGATCCGTCACAAGTCGCGTGAGCAAGACATACAGCACGATGGAACGCGGAGAGAGCCAGGTCGGCGAGCTCGAGCGCGTTTCACGAGAGATCGACGATGCGCTCGCTTCTATTGCTGCTGCCGCCGAGCGTACGACTCGCGCAGCCGACGGAGTCGCAAGGACAGCAGACGACAACGTCAGGGTAGTGCAACAGGCCACCGAGGGCCTGGCGGCAGTTGCGCGGACCGCAGAAGGACATGCCGCCACGGCAATGCAAGTCAGCGCATCCACAGAAGAGCAGAGCGCCGCATGCGAGCAGATGACCACCGCTTCCGCTCAGCTTCTCGCGGGTAGCACTCACCTCCGGAACCTCGTAGGAGAATTGCGCACCGCCTGACGCCAGCCCCGATGCAGGCATGTGCCGTTGTAGATTTGTACATGCCCAACAATCGCCCCGCCGTCATTCTCCTGAGCGGCGGACTCGACTCTACGACCGTTCTAGCTGCAGCTCAGCGGGACGGGTACGAACTGAATGCGCTGTCCTTCAACTATGGCCAGCGACACGATCATGAGGTCGACGCTGCACGGCGAATAGCGCACCACTTTGGCGTCGTACGCCACGAGATCGCTACGATCGATCTCCGCATGTTCGGCGGCTCCGCACTCACATCGGACATCGACGTACCCAAAGGTCGCGATGTCAAGCACGATTCCCATGTCCCCGTTACGTACGTTCCAGCTCGTAACACGATCTTCCTTTCATACGCTCTTGCGTTCGCCGAAGTCATAGCCTCGCGCGACATATTCATTGGCGTCAATGCGCTCGACTTCTCAGGCTACCCTGATTGCCGTCCCGAATACATCCGCGCATTCGAGAACATGGCAAACCTCGCGACACGCCTTGGCACCGAAGGCGCGCCAATTCACATTCGGACACCGCTCATTGACCTGTCCAAGGCAGCTATTATCGCGCTCGGACGATCACTCGGCGTCGACTATTCGATGACGACGAGCTGCTACGATCCTGCAGCCTCCGGCGACGCATGTGGTGAGTGCGATGCGTGCCAGCTTCGGCTTGCCGGCTTCAGCAGTGCTGGCCTCCCTGATCCGATCTCGTATGTGACTGCACGCAAGCCCGCATCCTCATGAGCTACACAGTCAAGGAAATCTTCTACACACTGCAGGGCGAAGGAGCAAACTCCGGACGCGCAGCCGTCTTCTGCCGGTTCGCGGGATGCAACCTGTGGACGGGCAGGGAACAGGATCGTGCCGACGCTGTTTGTACGTTCTGCGATACGGATTTCGTAGGAGTTGGACCGGACGGTGGCAAATTCCAGGATGCAGAGGCACTCGCTGCTGCCGTGGAGGCAGCATGGCAAACCAGGAGCGCCTCGCACGCAGAGCGGTTCGTCGTCTGCACTGGTGGCGAGCCGCTGCTCCAGCTCGACGTTGATGCCATCTCCGCGCTGCATCGCCGCGGGTTTTACGTGGCTGTCGAAACGAATGGCACCCAGCCAGCCGTTCCCGGCATCGACTGGACCTGCGTGAGCCCCAAAGCATCGACCACACTCGAGATCACCTCTGGCGACGAGCTCAAGCTCGTGTATCCGCAACCAACCGCAATGCCCGAGCGATTCGCAAAGCTGAAATTCAATCACTTCTTCCTCCAGCCAATGGACGGCCCCGCGCTCGAGGAGAACACGGCCGCGGCCATTCAGTACTGCCTTGACTATCCGCAATGGCGCTTGTCAGTGCAGATGCACAAGGTGGCTGGGATTCGGTAGATGTGGCTGCTGCGGACGCGCCCCTGATAAGTTTAGTAATTGTTCAAAATTGATCCCAACATGCCGATTCATTTAACAAAAGGACTTGAGCTCCTCGCGGCGTTGCTTGCTCCTGTCATCTCGACCGTGTTCTTCAACTGGCGAACACTTGCAGCAGCTCGACGCGAAGACCAGCGACGGGTCCGATAGTGTACGCAGGTCACCTTGGTTTTGGGCTGGGTGCGTACTCGTTCAGAAAAACCGTTCCGCTGTGGCTCCTGCTCATCGCCGCACAGATACCCGATTGGCTGGATGCTGGGTACTGCTTCGCAGATATAAATCGTGGTCCCTTCGGATTGTACACACACGGCTTCATTCCCATCGCCGTAATGGCTGTGCTGGCCGCTTCGTTGACTTATGTGCTGACAATGGATGCCAAGGGCGCGCTGATCGTCGCGCTGATTGTCGCGTCGCACTGGGGACTCGACTATTTGACCGGCATCAAGCCTACGTGGCCGGGCGGCCCTGTCTCGGGATTCAACCTTTACGCCCGACCGCTTGTGGACGCTATACTTGAATCCGCGATTGTCCTGATCGGCTGGCTGCTTTATCGACGCGCGCTGCCGCAGTCCGTTCGCAACAATGTTTGGACGTATGCCACACTTTTAAGCCTTTGCGCGCTCCAGGTACTTGCTGGTGTCGCCTTCGCCCTCAATCTTGGAGGACACCCCAAGTGTTAACGAGTATCCCGGTCATATCGCCAATCGAAGTCAAGCTCGACGAGCCAACAGTCCGTCGACTTCCGGCGCCACCGGACTATGAGGTCCATGCTCTCCCACCAGCCTCGATGCCGACGGAGGACGCGACGAAGCATCCTGCCATCTTCGCGCTCGATGAGATGGAACACGCAACGCAGATAAGCGAATACCACGATTTCTCGTGGTGGTACGAACGCATCCAGGTGATCCGCACCCGTCTCGAAAAGCCCGACTGATCTCGCGCTACGCCGCCGACATGAAGTTGCGCGCGAACCAGTCGCGTGCCGTTACTATGTCACTCATGGAAAGTTCATGACCGGCGCTGGCCACGTTGATCGTAACGTCCGCGTCGGCAGCGCGAAAAATTGCGGCAAGACTTTCCGTGTCTCCCGGTGGTAATAACGGGTCACGGTCTCCCGCACAGATAAGCACCGGAACGCCACTCAGCAGTTTTCCCGGTTCTGGCGTGAAGGGAACCATCGGTCGGAAGAGAACAGCGCCAGCGAGAATATCGGGGTGACGCAACATCACACTTGAAGCAATGTTCGCACCGTTCGAGTAGCCAACAGCGACAATCCGATGCTGATCCAGATCATACTCGACTGCCGCATCACGTATGAATGTGGCGAGTTCTTCAGTGCGCTGCTTCAGATCTTTCTGATCGAACACTCCCTCGCGAAGTCGCCTGAAAAAACGCCGTGCGTCTCCTTCCACAACCTTTCCAGTCGGACTGAGCAGTCGGGCGCCCGGAGCGAGTGTGTAGCCAAGCTGCAGCAGCGAATCACCGTCACCGCCAGTCCCGTGAAGCAGCAGCACAGTGACACCCGAGAGCCCCCCTTCCCCGGCTATGTAACGATGATCAAACTGCAGTTCCACTTTTGGATCCATTCGCCTGCCCGACTGTTATGACGCCAGAACGTCGCATGCGTGAATAATGCGCGGGACACCTGACATTCGTTGCAGAGTTATAATCATCGGCGACAGCACGTTACGTGGGATCTTCGCCCGTGCTGGCGGTGCAAGTTCTCCACCCAGCGCCGCGCGCTGGCGACGTACCAGAGTCGTTATTCAACCGACCGTTATACATCACCAGCTCGCAGCGTTATCCAAATCCGATTACTTCGCTATCCAGCTATTGTTGGTACGATCGATGTCGACCAGGCGGTGATCTGGATCCAGATCGATCCGCAACACAGTCTTGCCAGTGAAGTCGTATTCTCGCATATACCTGGATGAGTTGGTGCTCCACACCAGCGCCGGATATTCGATGTCCTGAGTCGTCCCGTCATTGAAGGTGAAACGAACCCGAATCGGAAGTACGCCACGAGCGTGATTGCCGTAAATCACAACTACGTGCTGCGCACCGTTTGCATCCGATGTCGCCACCGAATCAATCGCCTGATCGAAGTGTGCAGTGGTGTAGAACCACTCACGCCAGAACCAGTCGAGTCGCTCGCCACTGACAGACTCCATCGTTCTGAAGAAGTCAGTCGGTGTAGGATGCTTGAAGGCCCACCGCTTGATGTACGTACGGAACGCGTCGTCGAATGCCTCGGGGCCAAGAATTTCCTGCCTGAGCAACTGAAGTCCGACCGAAGGCTTGGTGTATTCAGTAAAGCCGAGCTTGCCAGGATTGATCCGATCCGGACCCTGCTCGATCGGCACATCGACATTTGCGCGCTGCGTGAGTTCGATCTGTCCTCTCTCCTCGGCAGCACGCTGCATCTGGTCACCGTTCTGCGGGTACCGTCGCGCTTCGCTGAACGTGTTGATGAACGTGTTGAATCCCTCGTCCTGCCAGAAGTGCATCCGCTCGTTCGACCCGACGATCATCGGGAACCAGTTGTGTCCGATTTCGTGCGTGACAACGTTGTAGAGATCCGGCTTGTCGCGACTCTTGGTTTCCATCGCGAGCATCGGGTATTCCATTCCGCTGATCGGCCCCTCAACTGCTGAAATCTGCGGATACGGATACTGAAACCACCGCTCCGAATATTCCTGGATCGACATGCGTGCCTGATCCGCGGCATCGTCCCAGATCAGCGCAGCACTCGGCCTGTAGTACGCCTGCGCGAGTGCCCCTTTGTAGCTTGACACATCCCACTGGTATTCAGGTGACGCCGCCCATGCCACGTCACGCACATTATGCGCCTTGAATTGCCACGTCAGCGTACCCGTGGTGCGCGGTCGCGCTGCACCGCTGCTCAGGTCGGACGCCGTGATGATAGGTACGGGCGTATCCGACTTCGCAGCCTTGGCGAGTCGACTGATCTGCGTTGCGGTCAGCACCTCGTGAGGATTCTGCAACATTCCAGTTGCAGCGACGATGTAACCTGAAGGAACGGTCACGCTCAGATTGAAATCACCATACTCCAGATAGAATTCGCCCTGTCCGAGATACGGTTCGGTATTCCAGCCGCGCACATCGTCGTAAACGTTCACGCGCGGATACCACTGAGCCAGCTCGTACAGTGAACCATCCCGCCCCATGCGATCCGCTCCGTGAAGCGGGATGGCGAAGTGCCAGGACGCGTCTATGATTGCAGTCTTGCCCGGTGCCAGTGGCTCGGCGAGATCGACTTTCGTGACGGTGCCGTTGTCGCGCAACTTTAGCGCTTTCTTGCTCCCCTTGATCACCTGGTCGAAGCTGTCGATCATGTCTCCGCCGACGAAGTTCCGCGAACCGAAGCGGCTGCCAGGAGCATAGACGAGTGTATTCAGAGAGTTCGGCCTGAAGGCGTTCTGCTCAGTCTGAACCCAGATGAATCTGAGCGTGTCAGGCGAGTTGTTTGTGTATCGCAATGTCATCGACGCGCTGAGCGACTTGTTTGCGGTATCGAGGGTCGCGTGCAGATCGTAGTCGGCGCGCTGCTGCCAGTACTGAGCACCTGGCCGGCCGTCCCCGGTCCGGTAGACGTTTGGCGACGGATACAGATTGAGATCTGCAAAAATCGACGTATCGGGAACCCCATAAAGCGTCTCAGGGGTCTGTGGAGGCAATTGCCTCGCCTGTTGCTGCGCACCCGCGGTCACCGCCGCCATGCCCAGCAGAACGGCCGCAAAGGCGACCGATCTCGGATGAACCATTGCTACATGCTCCAGAGAATAGGATTGGATAATGTGACCGCCATCGAGGGAAGCGTCCGGCCATCACATATCTTAGTCACCCGGACCACTCGCATGGGTTGGACCGTTTCCAAGCCCGCGATTGGTCGGGCATTTGATCCGTACGTTTTTTCCCGGAATTGGTTCGCATTCCCGCAGCCGGCCAGCCTCAGGCGGGGCGACGTGCCGCACCAGTCCGTTTGCCTGCGATTGGCCAGGCGCCACTGCTTGGACGTGCCAGCTCTCGAGCCGCGTTTCATGCGCCCGATTCAGCGCCCGATTCAGCGCCTGGCGATCGTCCAGTCGGCAAGGTCGGACCACCACGCGTCGGCACGAATGCCCGCAACCCGTACACCCCGGTTGACCCCGCTGACGTTCTTCGCCTCGTACAACCAGACCGCGGGAGCGTCGGCGTCGATAAGCGCAAAGGCTTGTCCGTATAGCCCGAGCGCCTTGCTCGCAGCGAATGACCGAGCGGCACTGTCGACGAGCGCATCGAACGCCGGATTACGATATCCCGCGAAATTCGCCCCCTGCGGAGGCATTGAGGACCCTCCCCATGACTGAAGAACCGCCGCGGGACTCGGATCAGTATGCCACGCATTCAGTACAGCATCAAAATCGCCCTTCGTAAGACGCTGTACAAACGCGTTGGCCTCCATGGGCTCGATGGTCACTTTGATTCCAAAGCGGCGGTACTGCGATTGAAGCAAGGTGGCATATTTCATTCGCACCGCACTCGACGTCGGAACGAGAATCCTGAATGAGATACGCGCGTGCGCAGAAAGAATTCGCGCCGCCGCAGCAGAATCGTACTGAATGGCGCTCAGACCTTTGCTCGCCGGCAATACACTCGTAACCGGTCCAAGTCCTGGTATGGCGAGCGTGTCGAATACGTTTCTCGCAAGCGCGGCGCGATCGACGGCCATGCTCAACGCGCGCCGGACGTCGCGATTGTTGAACGGCGGCCGTCGTATGTTGAATGCGAGGTAACCGTAATCAAGGCTCGGTGCAGTAAGAAGGCGCGTCTTCGGCGACGCGACAACCTGATCTACCGTTGCCCCTCTTACGACTTCCAGAAAGTCAGCCTCGCCAGTCAGCAACCGGGTCGCCGCCGCCGACATGTCCGGAGTGACGAGCCAAACTACACGATCCAGTTTCGCACGTCCACGATAGTTGTTGCTATCACTCACGATTTCGATTCGCGAACCGCCATCCCACTTCGCAAACCTGAATCGCCCCGATCCAACCGGCTGTCGCGCAAACAGCGATGACGCCAGCGACTTGACGGGGGTATTGGCGAGCAGATGTTCGGGCAGCACCGCTACGTTGTACACGAAATCGAAAAACTGCTCCGGGCTCCTCTTCGCATACCAGACTACGGCCGTGAGCGAGTCGCGCACCGTCACCGAATCGATCCCTCCAAGCGTCGCAGCAATCGGAGAGCCGAGTGCGGAATCTGTAAGTATTCCAAATGTGAAGCGCACGTCACTTGCCGTGACGGCTTTGCCGTCGTGCCAACGAGCGAGCGCGTTGAGGTGAAACGCGATCGACATCGAGTCCTGTGCCCATGTCCACGACTTCGCAAGCCGTGGAGTGAAGCCCGCATCACCAATCGTGTTCAACTGCGGTCCGATGTCAGCCAGGTAATCGAATATCTGATCTATGACTTGCCGCCCCTGACTTGTCATCGTCAGCGGCGGAAAGAGATTATCGGCATCCCCAGCAGTCGCAACTACGAGTGTACCACCGGTGTTGTCGGCTGAGGTGGACGCCCGCTTGCTCCGCTCGCAGCCCACGGACGCAATTACGCCGAGCAACGCGATCCATGTAGCGATGCGAGTGAAAGGCGTAACGCCGCGGCAGCGCAGTCTCGATTTCGGGTTCATGCGATTTGCTGGTTGTAGCCGTCTGCCCAGGACAGAAACATGTCAAATACCGCAGGATCGAAATGCCCGCTGGCATTGTTCTCGATCATGATTTCTACAGCGCGGCTGTGATCGAAACCACTTCGATACGATCGTGTTGTTGTAAGCGCGTCATATACGTCAGCCACGCACAGAATTCGTGCCGACATCGGAATCGACTCACCTGCAAGACCGTCTGGATAGCCACAGCCATCCCACCGCTCGTGGTGATTCCGCACCATCGGTCGAATGTCCCAGGGAAATTCAATGTCGGCGAGCAGTTCTTCTCCCGCTTCGGGATGGCGCTTCATTATGCGCCACTCTTCTTCGTTGAGGCGGCCCGGCTTGTTCAGAACTTCTACCGGCACGATCAATTTCCCCACATCGTGCAACAACGCTCCGATGCGGAACCAGAACAGTGTCTTGCTGTCAAAGCCGGCCAATTCAGCGAGGGCACACGCTACGTTGGCAACGCGCACGCAATGGCCCTGCGTGTACACGTCCTTGCTTTCGATCGACTCGCCCCACTTGCGAACGACATCGAGGAAGCGTTCCTCCAAGCGAGCATTACGCCGTGCAATCGCATCCAGATCACGCTCGGCTCGCAGCTGCGAGAACCAGGTATGTGCCGCGTTCAATGCCTGCAACGTGTCTGTATTTCGGGACTGCGCCCAGTACAGCTCCGCCTGCTCTCGCGCAGTCTCCGCCGAGAGCAGCAGATCGTGCGCATCCCTGGCCACACGTGCGGCCTTGCCAAACCAGATGTCGGCGCGATCGTACTGCAATTCCTCGCGACAAATCACTCCATAATGCTTGTATACATCACCGATCCATGGAGAGCTACACTGCTCGGAACTTGCATGCTGCAGAAGGCTCTCACACCGTTCACGGGCCTTTGTGATCTCCCTGCGCGCGATCCAGAGTTCGGCCTGGTTCACTTCGACACGCCGCAGCAAGCCGGTCTCGCCACTCCTTACACAGGCATCGCAGGCCGCGACGTAGGCTACTTCCGCATCCTCCCATTGACCCAGGTCAGTGCAGACCATTCCGATGTTGTTCAACACGTGAGCTTCGAACGATGACCGTCCGAGCGCAGTGAGCCGCCGCCTGCTCGACTCATAGGATTCGAGTGCGGTCTGAAGATCACCGCGAATGTTCGCGATCGTTCCAAGATTCTGATCCAGAACTGCGAGTAGCATCTCGTCATTGGCTTCTACAGCACGCACGCGAGCGAGCGTGTAGAGTTCCTCCGACCGATCAAGGTTACCCAGTGTTTGCTCGATTACCGCCAGGCCGTTCAATGCATGCGCTTCAGCCCCTGGGTCGCCCGCGGTGGCGCCAGCCTCAACGGCCTGCTCCAGCAAGGAGACTGCAACGTCAGAATTGCCTTCCTCCGCGTACGTGCGGCCCATCCACCGCAACACTGATGATCGAGTTGGCGCGGTTATGGATCTGTCGTCGAGCAGTCGTTGATATACACGACGTGCAGCTACCCAATCTCCAGTCCGTTCGGATGCACGCGCGTCCGCGACGGCAGCCTCTAACCCCATGCGCGCCGCAGCACTCGTCACTTGTGACTCGTAGAGCGCCGTCACTGCGTTGACACCACCATACGGCGCTCAAGCCCGGCCGAACGAAGCTTCCGTGCGAGCGTTGGCCGCGATATCCCGAGGATGCGCGCAGTTGCGCTAAGGTTACCCTGGGTCAGCACAAGTGTAGCCCGAATTGCCTCACCTTCGATCTCGCTCAGTGTCTTGCCGCCCGGCGGGATTCTTATGACGGTGCCATTCTCGGTGTCCACCCCGGGCTGCGCACTACGGCGACGCTGGAAAAGGAGGTGCTGTCGTTGAATGGTCTTTCCGCCCGCGACGATCACGGCCCGCTCGATGACGTTCTTCAACTCACGTACGTTGCCGGGCCAGGAATGAGACACGAGCGCGGCGACTGCATCAACAGAAAGTATCGCCGGCACTCCATCGCTCTCTCGCGCGAGCTCACGCAGGAAATGGCGAGCGAGAACCTCGACGTCGCCAAATCGATCCCGAAGTGGCGGTAGATCCAGTCGCACGACACTCAGTCGATAAAACAGATCCTCACGAAACGCCCCGCCGTCCACGGCGTCGGCGAGAGATACGTTCGTGCCGGCAATGACTCGCGCAGCGATCGGAAGCTCTGACGAACCGCCAACGCGGCGGAAAGTGCGCTGCTCCAGCACTCGGAGGAGCTTTGGTTGCAGCTTGAGCGGCAGCTCGCCGATCTCGTCCAGGAAGATCGTGCCGCGACCCGCGACCTCGAGCAGTCCGCGCTTAAGCGCACGCGCATCCGTGAACGCACCGCGTTCGTGGCCGAACAACTCGCTCTCCAGAAGCGATTCTGGAATTGCCGCGCAGTTTATCGCAACGAAAGGATCGTTGGCGTGCTTGGAGCAGGAGTGAATTCCGCGGGCGAAAAGTTCCTTGCCGGTGCCCGTTTCGCCGCAGACCAGCACGGTAGCTGCGCGACTTCTGCCAACCTGCGTCGCCAGGTCCACGGCAGCGACCAACGACTCGCTCTCACCGACGACCATTCCCTCGGTCCAGTCGGTTCTTGCCTGGGGGCGCTGGGCCTCGCGCGCAGCCGGATCGGGCAGGCGCGGAGGCGCCCAACCGGTTCCGAGGGAGAGTGGCTCTGAAAGGGTGCTCAATGATGGCCGAAGGTTCTGGACACCATATGAGTGTCGGCTGCGTCCTGCCCAAGCTATACCCCTTGATACATCTGTTTTTGGCCTGTTACAAGGCCGCCAACTCCTCGGCAATCGCCTCTGCACGTCGCACCGCGCCCATCTCGGTAAAGCCCACAAGCGCCTCCCTGAGAACCGCTCGAGTCCGATCCGAGTCGCCCTGCTCACGGCAGAGTTCTCCCAACTCAGTGAGTAGCTCCAGCTGCAGCAGCGCATCCTCAGCTTCGCGGGCATGGTACCGAGCCTGGCGGAGCGTTTCGAGCGCGGTGTCGAGCTGACCGCGGAGTCGTTCGACTCGAGACTTCAGACGCAAGGCTTCCGACATTCGCAACCGATCGCGGCGAAACTCCGCGATCCGCAGCGCACGCGCGACAGAGCGAGTGGCCATGTCCAGCTCACCCTGCTGGATGCGCAAGTCTCCAAGATTGAGCTCTACCGTTGCTTCGAGGACCATATCCTCACGATCGTAAGCGATAGCGAGCGCCATCTCGAAAGCCTGAACCGCCTGCGCGTATCTCCTCCGCGCCGCATATTGCATTCCGATGTTGTTGTATGCGTATGACTCGCTTTCGCGATCCCCAACGCTCTGAAACGCAATCAGGCCGAGGCGTAGCCGCACCATAGCGGCGTCCCAGTCCCCAAGAGAAGCCTCAAGCACGCCGCGGTTCATTTCAACTACGCCCAATAGCCTTCTATCGCAACTCGACTCCGCGTGGTGGGCGGCCTGACGGTAGAGCTGCTGTGCGTTCGTCAGTTCACCACGACGCTGAGCTATTGTGCCGAGGCAGTTCAGCGACTGTGCCTGTCCGTTGATGTAGTCGATTCGCTCCGCCATGGCGAGAGCGCGATGGAAAAATCGGAATGCCGCGGGTGTGTCACCGCGTTCACTCAACACCCAACCCTTCCACCGCAGGGCATCCGCCGCCATGGGCGAGTCACCCTCATCCTCCAAGAGCGACAGCGCGTCGTCGTAGAACGCGATAGCTGCATCGGCGTCGCCATGTAGCCGCGCAGTCTTTGCCTTCTTGATGAACTGCGCGGCGCGCTGGCGCAGTTCATCAAAAGTTGGTCGCATCGCGCGCACTAAATCAGGGGCGTCGACTGCCTCAAGTACTGATGAGGATGTAGCCCGAGAAATGCCTGATTACGAAGTTTGTCGTCCCGAGATGTTGCTGGCCGTCCGGGCCGGTTATGACCGTTGTGGTTGCATCGAGAATCTCGGCGACGCGGGCGAGCAGACCGTTCAGAATGTCAGTGACACCGTTCGCGGTGTAGCCACCCCGGATTCGGGACGCCGCTTCCGGATGGTCGGCAAGCGTTGTCATGCTCATGTCCTGCACAATCGTGACAGGGGCGTGAAATTGCGTGCCGTGCGGACCGAATTCGTAAGAGATCGCGCGGCCTGAATCCGCTGTGACCGTGATCAGCGTGTTGCTGAGTACAGCTCCGGGCGCGAACGTGATGCTGAAGCCGGCTTCGTCAATCGAGAGGCGTCCGCCCGTAACGCCAATCACACGCGTGACTGTGATCGAGTGGGCCAGACTCTGCTTTCGCTGTACAACCGGGAACAGCAGTTTGGACAGAGTCGTAGTGAGCGAGTTGATGGCCGTGCCTGGCAGCTTGAGTATGCTTCCGAGGACACCCAGGCTGGCGCTCGCTCCGGGCGCTACTGTAGCTGGCGCGGATTGGGCCGCGCTGGGAGTTGTCAGCGGGGCCTGCGGACCGGCCAGGTTCTCTGGCGTACAACCCGCCGAGAGAATCGTGATACCGACGGCTGTGATGAATCTGCGAAGTGTTGCGGGACGAAACATGTGCTTGGCTCCAGAGAGGTGCAGAGACGCGATACTGCCAGGTGCCAAAGCAACTGGCGGGCCACAGTCTAAAGCATTGAATATCAATGACTTAGAGTGCGACCCGCCAGTTTGTGGATCAGTTTTGGTGTAACGCAGTGTTACACCTGCAAAGCTTTAGGTCATGCTGAACCGGTCGAAAGACTCGGCTTAGCGCGCACTTTAGCGCGCACTTTAGCGCGCACTTTAGCGCGCAATCGCCAGCGGCGATGGTGCAGAGGCTCCCAGCGAACCCGACCATGACGCCAGACGTGCGTCGCCGGCGGGTGTAAGCTGGCGGAAGCGACCCGACTGGATGTCG
>JBDTAW010000056.1:0-5563 GCA_039924445.1 Gemmatimonadaceae bacterium | reverse complement strand
TCCCGCCACCGAGCGTCCGCGCGAGCGGCTGCAGCAGCACGGAGCGCAGGCACTGAGTGCCGTCGAGCTTGTTGCAATTCTTTTTGGATCGGGTGGCGAAGGGCGTTCCGCCATTGATCTTGCCCGTGATGTTCTAGCGGCGTCTCAGGGCTCGCTGCGGCGACTTGCGTCGCGACCCGTGGCTTCGCTGACGTCCGTTACAGGCGTTGGTCCTGCGCGTGCCGTGGTAGTACATGCCGCGCTGGAACTTGGCAGACGCATGATGGCGGAGCAGCGAGAACAGGGACGTCCCATGCGCGAAGCGAGAGATGTGTATGATGCGTACTCGATGCGAATGCAGGATCTTCCGGTTGAAGAATTCCACATCGCGACACTCGACGCGCAGCACAGGCTCGAGAACGACATACTCGTTACTCGCGGGATACTCAACTCATCGCTGGTGCACGCGCGCGAAGTATTCCGGCAGGCGATCGCGGAGAACGCGTACGCGGTGATCCTCATTCACAATCATCCCTCCGGCGATCCCACGCCATCCCCCGAGGACCGGGTTGTGACATCTCAGCTTGTATCGGCTGGCAAGCTGCTTGGGATCGACGTGCTCGACCATATCATCGTGGGTCGCGGCCGATTTACCAGTTTCGCGGAGAGCGGGATCCTCGTGTAGAGTTCCGCGATCCGGCTACCTGTCGCCGCTCTGAAGGCTCCGAGCCGTCTTTCGAAAGCTCCGAGCTGTCATTCCCGCGAATGCGGGAATCCATGTTTGGGCCGGGGCGCTCCGTTGTCGGCGGCGCCCCATGCGACGATGGATCCCGACATTCGGCGGGATGACGGCTGAGAACATGCTCGCCCAGGCTGGCCAAAACGTCCAGATTCCAGGGTTTCGTACGGTGCGGGCAGTTTTCCTGCGGTGCGCGAGGCGTCATATTCAATCATGGCGGTCAGCGTCGGCAGGCCTGAGCTGGACCCGGGTGGCAACGTCATACCTGGTTGGGATTTCAGCGTTGATCCGCTACCAGAGCGGATCGACCTGGAGCAGCTTGTAAGCGCCTATCGGTTCAGTGAGGAGGCGCATCGGGGACAGAAGAGGTGGTCAGGCGAAGACTACGTGCTGCATTGCGTGGCCGTCGCGAAGATCCTCGCCGGGCTGAACCTCGATACGACGACCGTTGTCGCGGGTCTGGTGCACGACGTGATAGAGGACACGCGCTTTACGCTTGCCGACATCGAGCAGAAATTCGGCAAGGAAGTCGCGGCCATCGTGGACGGGCTCACGAAGATCGAGCATCTGCCCGCGCACGCTCCGCAGGATGCGCAGGTCGAGAATTACAGGAAGCTCCTCCTCTCGATCGCAAAGGACGCCCGCGTCATCATCATAAAGCTGGCGGATCGGCTGCACAACATGCGTACGCTGGAGCCGCTGCCGGACGAGAAGCGCCGCCGAATCGCGCTGGAGACCCGCGATCTCTACGCACCACTCGCGCACCGCTTTGGCATGGCGCAGGTTCGCTGGGAGCTCGAGGATCTTGCGTTCAAGCATCTGGAGACGGACGCATATCGACACCTCGCGCGCCTTGTTGCGCAGAAACGCGCGGAACGCGACGAGCTCGTCGAGCGCATGCGGCAACCGCTGACGCGGGAGATGGCGCGAGCGGGCATACCTGACGTCGAGATAACCGGGCGTCCAAAGCATTTGTGGTCGATCTACAAGAAGATGGTCAACCGGGACAAACCGTACGAGGAGATCTACGACCTGCTCGCGATCCGGGTGCTCGTGAACAGTGTGCCGGACTGTTATCACGCGCTTGGCGTGATCCACGACGGCTGGACGCCGGTGCAGGAGCGAATCAAGGACTACATTGCTCAGCCTAAATCGAACGGCTACCAGTCGCTGCACACGACCGTTTTCGGGCCGGGACGACAACTGTTCGAGATCCAGATTCGCACGCGAGAGATGCATCGTACCTCGGAGTACGGAATTGCCGCACACTGGCGCTTCAAGGAGAATGCACGCAATTCTGACGAACTTGACAGACACCTGCAGTGGTTCCGACAGGTGCTCGAGCTGCAGCTGGATGCGAAGACCCCCGATGAGTTTCTCGAATTCCTGAAACTGGATCTGTATCAGGACGAGATATTCGTGTTCACTCCAACGGGTGATGTGATTCAGCTGCCCAAGGGTGCGACGCCAATCGACTTTGCGTTCGCCGTGCACACAGAAGTCGGACTGCATTGCAGTGGTGCACGCGTGAATGGTCGCATGGCGCCACTTTCGCGCGAGTTGAAGAACTCCGACACGGTGGAGATTATTGCTTCACCATCTGCGCGACCCAATCGCGACTGGCTGGCGCACGTGCGCACTGGTCGCGCGCGTCACAGGATCAAGCAGCGGCTCCGCATGGAAGAACAGAAGGCCTCCATCAAGCTCGGTCGCGAGATGATCGACAAGGAGGCTAAGCGCCGTCGCGTTACGCGTCCGACGGACGATGACCTGGAGACTGCGGCGAAGGGGCTCAAGCTGACCGATCGCACGCATCTTGTGAGCGCAGTTGGTCAGGGTGAACTGAGTGGCGGCGATGTAATTCGCAACCTGCATCCGGAGATCGATGCCGGAAAGGAACCACCGCGACCCAATCGCCTTGAGCGACTGGTTGATCGTGTGCGTGGAACAGGACGCGGCGTAAGGATTCAGGGTGCTGACGGGCTGTTGGTTCGATACGCGCAGTGTTGCCAGCCGGTGCCGGGTGATCCCGTGTCAGGGTACGTGACACGGGGACGTGGTGTGAGCATACATCGCGCGGATTGCCCCAATCTGATGCTTCTGGACGACGAGCCGGAGCGTCGACTTGAGATAGACTGGCAGGAAGTCCAGGGAGAGCGCTTCCAGGTACGACTTGCTGTGGAAGCGAGCGACAGACGCGGTCTTTACGCGGATATTGCGACTGCGGTGAGCGAGACGAAAACGGATATTCGGAGCTTTGAGCTCAAGAGCGAGGATACGCGTGTCTTCGGCGTGATTGAAGTGCAGGTGGAAAACCTTCCGCATCTCCGCAAGACCCTCCGCGCAATCCGACGTGTCAAGGGGGTTACCGAAGTGACGCGCCGCGAGCAGATGGCCGACTGATTCAGCAAACTGCGTGGAGAAGTAGAGTTTGCGGGCACGCGGCGTGCTCATGTAGGTTAAGAAATGCCGTCGCCAACTCTGCCACATCCGGATCGCCCGCTCATATTACTATCGAACCGCGAACCCTACGAGCACGTCCACCGAGCTGGCCGGGTCGAAGTCAGATCGCCTGCAGGTGGACTCGTGTCTGCACTCGATCCGATTCTGCGTCGCACCCACGGAACCTGGGTCGCATGGGCCTCAGGCAGTGCTGATCGAACGGTTGCAGACGACTTCGGTCGAGTGTCCGTTCCGCCGGACGATCCATCCTACACACTCCGCAGAGTCTGGCTCTCGGAGGAGGATGTCGAAGGGTTCTACCTCGGCTTCGCCAACAGTGCACTGTGGCCGCTTTGCCACCTGTTTGTGAGCATGGTCGACGTTAGACGCAGCAACTGGAAGAGTTATGTGCGCGCCAACGCGCTTTTCTCCGCGGCAGTCGTGCAGGAAGCCGAACGTGTCGGGGGCGCGCCGATGGTCTGGGTGCACGATTACCACTTCGCGCTTGTCCCGGCGACTATTCGCCGAACAATCCCCGACGCCCTGATCCATCAGTTCTGGCACATACCGTTTCCGCCGCCTGATGTTTTTGGAATACTTCCGCTGGGTGTGCAGGATGCGCTTCTGCGTGGATTGCTCGGCAATGATCTGATGGAATTTCAGACAGACGGATACGCGCGCAATTTTGTGGATTGCGTCTCTCGTGTTCTACCGGACTCGCGATTCAGCGCAAGTGAAGCATGCATCGAATTCAAAGGTCGTGCCACCCGGATCGGTGTTTTCCCGATCAGCATTGACGTTGTGGAATGGGGGCGACTCGCGACACTGCGACGAACGGTTGAGATGTCTGACACGCTGCGGCAGCGCTACGCACCTGGGTCGCGGCAACTGGTCGTGAGTGTTGATCGCATGGATTATACAAAGGGGATCGTACGCAGGCTTCGTGCGCTGGAGCACATGTGGCGCAGTCAACCGGAACGACGCGGTACGTTTACGATGCTGGTGGTCGCCACGCCATCGCGTACCGACATACCGGTTTATGCCAGACTGGAACATGACGTTCTTGATCAGATCGCGCGTCTCAATGACGAGTTTCGCACACTCGACTGGACACCCATCGTACTCGTGCACGACAACGTGGACGCCGATCTTCTCGCCGCCGTATATCGTGCTGCTGATGTGTGCGTGGTTTCATCACTCCAGGATGGGATGAATCTGGTGGCGAAGGAGTTCATCGCCTGTCGTACAACCGGAGCCGGTGTTCTGGTGCTGAGCCGGTTCGCCGGAGCAGCAGATGAATTGAGCGCCGCGCTGATGGTCAACCCTTTCTTCATCGACGCCTTCGCCGATACGCTGGGTGTCGCGCTGGATATGCCCGCGGAGGAGCGCGCGTCGCGCATGGAGCAGCTTCGAAATCGCATTTCCAACGCGACGATCGAAGACTGGCTCGACTCAATCTTGTCCGCTGCAGAAGCAGCTGGTCGCGCCCTGGAAGGCGATGCGGCGGTGTTGTGAACCGAAAAGACATCACATGGAGTGAGGACACTTGAAGCGTACTGATCCCGAGGCCATCGCGTCCATGCTGCGGGGAACGCCTCTCGTTATCATGCTTGACATCGATGGTACGCTGTGCGAGCTGGTGGCACGCGCCGACGCAGCCGTCGTGCCGGAAGCAGTGCGGGCGGCATTAGTCCTGCTTGGGGAACGACGCAGCGACGGTGTGCATGTCGCTCTCGTGACCGGGAGGTCGGTGGCGGATGCGCAACGCATGATCGGAATCACCGGCATCGCCATCCATGGCAACCATGGAATGGAGCGGCTGCTCGAGGACGGGACGACGCGCGGTCCGGAGGGCTTCGAGGTTGAAGAACGCAGGCTTCGCGCAGCAAAGGCCGACTTGGCGCTGCTGGCCGCAGAATTTCCCGGCACCAGCGTGGAGGACAAGCAGTTCAGCCTTTCTGTACACTATCGCGGAATGAAAGACGAACTCGTTCCCGAGTTCATACGACGGGTTTCGCAGAGCGTGGAGCGAAACGACCTTCGATCGTCACCGGGCAAATGCGTGATCAACATCGTTCCAATGATCAGCCGCAACAAGGGCGATGCCGTGCTCGACATAATTCAGGAGACGGGAGCAACGTCGTCAACTGCGTCGATATTATTCGTCGGCGATGACGTGACGGATGAGGACGCGTTCGTCGCAATGCAGCCAATCGCGGCGGCTGTTACGGTACGCGTCGGCGAGTCGACGACGGAATCCGCAGCGCGATATTCCCTGAGCGACCCAGGCGCGGTGCAGGAATTGTTGCAGACCCTCGCCGACTCGAGTAGATGACGACTTCATCGCCGGCTGAAAATGTTCCCGGTGGGTGGTCCTCGGAGCAGCCTTACTCATATTCGCCG
>JBDTAW010000055.1:0-6796 GCA_039924445.1 Gemmatimonadaceae bacterium | reverse complement strand
GTAAAGACATCTTCCGGTAGCCGAGTCATGAACTCGATTACGATCGGGCGTGGCATGGAGTCGAGCCGGATGAGCATTTGCCCGTAGCCACCGATTCCGCTCGCATCCGGCTCGACGACGCCGAGTGCGAATGAGACCGCGACCGCGGCATCGACCACATTTCCCCCCTTGCTCAGAATCTCGAGACCGGCTGCAGTCGCAACCGGATTCGCGCTGGATACCGCCGCGCGTCCGGTGGCCGGTTCACGCAACGGCGGCCGACGCAACAACATCTCGTGCACCACAGTTGCGAGATCTTCGTCAGACTTCGCCGCCAGCGCGCCCGGGCGGAATGTATCGCGAAGCGTCTCCCACTGCGCACGGCGCGCGGAAGCATCGGGAGCCGAGTAATACAACTTTGCTGTGCGCTGCCACGCGGCATCGAATTGCGCTGCGTTGCGATCGCTGCGGTTCACCGGGATCGCGACCGTTGCGACGTTACCACTGTCGAGCGTTGTCGGCGCCGACACATACCACAGCTCACCTGCGCCCTTTTCGAGAGCGCCAGCCGCGCGATCGCCGAGACGATCCGGATCTCCGTTGTAGCCGGGCGGTGGTGGTGGCAGTTCAACGAGGGCGAGTGTAGCTCCATTCGGAGACCACGCCGGCGCAGCGCGCCGGTCGCTGACGAGGTTCACGTAATCACCCTGCGGGGTCGTGACCCAGACACCGGGCGGCCCACTCCGCGTGCCGAAAGCGAGACGATGACCATCGGGCGACCATGTGGGATGCTCCACGTCGCGGTTGCTCACGACGGTGTACGTCGAATCGGAATGCATTATTGCGATACGAAGCCTCGTCCCAGTCTCCGCGACCGCAACGAACGCAAGCTGCTTTCCGTCTGGCGAGAACGCAGGCGCGAGTTCCGCGCCAGACTTCGATTTCGTGAGCCGTTGTTCCTTTCCGTCCGGAGAACGAACGTAGATGCGCGCAGTCGGGCCGCGACCGCGGACGAATGTCAGCGTGCCATCTGCTGCAACAGTCGGATCGCTTTCCCACTCGTTGGAGTCCGTCACGCGTTGCGATGAGCTCTGCGCGCCCTGCGCACCAGCAACATCGAGCTGCACTCTATACAGATGAGAGCTGCCGTCGCGATTGGATGCGAACACCAGCGACTTGCCATCCGCGCTCCAAGCGGGCTCGCGGTCCCACGCCGGTCCCGACGTAATCCGGATCCAGCTCGTTGAATCACGCACCGAACGTTGAACCCAGATGTCGCCATCAATCGCCAGTGCGAGCTGGCCATCCGGACCGTATGCAGCATCCTGCACGCCGCGAGTCGGTGAACCCGTTCCCGTTACGGCCTGTAGAACGAGCAGCAGAGTGGCAATAGGAAGCATCAACTGGCGATCTCCATAGTTTGTGGACGTACACGAACGACATCCGATCAGAAGGCAACCGATAATGCCGCGTATCGGTCGCAGCGCTTACGACGTGGCGAGGCGCTATGAGCGGCGCCGCAGTCCAGTATAGCACGCGAGTACGGATCACGCATCGTTACGGCTCGGCGGGTATGGCGGGCGCCAACATCGTTGAGTCATCCGTAAACCTCGCGATTCCCCCTCTTGATAGCTCTGCCATCCGAGGGCATATTGGCGAATCCCGGGCTGCGCGAGGCAGGCATGCCAGCACCGGAGGAGCGAGTGAAGTAACTTCGACTCGCTGATCGACCTCGTTCGGAGCCAGGCCAGTGCCATTTCGCTGTGCGTCGCCATTCGGATTACGCTGGATCGCTCCACTTCTGGCCGCCGGGATGTTCGCGGTCTGCAGTCCGCACCGCGCGTTCGCTCAAGTGGTAACGGGCACCGTGCGCATTGCTACCGACATCAAAACCGACAGTACTCGCAACTCGGCTCCAGCGAGCGACGCGGTGGTGGTTTTGCTGGATTCCACCGGCGCGGTCGTAGCTGGAGCAATCACGCACGACGACGGCCATTTCGCCCTGCGAGCCCCCGCCAGAGGTACATATCGAGCCCTGGCTCGACGGATCGGCCTCGCTCCCGACTCATCGGCAAGAATTCTCATAGGCGATCGCGTCACCGCCATCACTCTAACATTGCATCCATTCGCCGCCCAGCTTGACCCCGTCCACGTCGATGAAAGCCGTCGGTGCGCAATCACGCCGGCTGCCGGACTCGTTGCTCTGCAGCTCTGGCAGGACGTTCAGAGCGCGCTCACTGCGGCTATCGTCACGCAGGCAAAACGGAACAACGCAGGGTTGATACTTACTCGCTTCAAACGCGAGATGGAACCCAACAACGGTCATGTGATACAATCGACTACCTGGCAGGCCACGAATTCGACGTTCGCGTCGTTCAGTGCGCTACCAGCGGACACGCTCGTCGCACACGGGTTCGTAATCAAAGAGCAACGCGACCTTGTTTACTACGCGCCCGACGCACGTACCCTTCTGTCGGATGCGTTTGCGAGGACACATTGTTTTCGCCCGCGGACGGACGATGGGCATCCTGGTATGGTGGGACTGACGTTCGATGCTGTCCGGAGCAAGAACCATCACACACAGGTGTCCGGCACTCTCTGGCTAGAGTCCACGACCCGGGAACTGCGCTATCTCGAATTTCGCTATCTCGATGCCGACCGTCGTGACAACGACGGCACCGACGAAACTCTTATCGCCACAGGTCGTATCGAGTATGACCGATTGCCCGACGGCACATGGATAATTCGTCACTGGAAGCTGCACATTCCCATGATCGGTATCCGGGATAGGAACACCTTTGTGGTGTCGATCTGGGAACTCGGCGGCGACGCCACGCTCGCGCCGGAAAAGAAATAAGTCTCCTCGGGACTCCGGCACGTGATCTGGCGGGCCAGGCTTTCAACAACCCCCACCTTCGCGTATTGTATACAATCCCGACTCCGGCACCTCAATGCAAATACATAAACTGGAATCCAATGCCGGCGGCAAACTCACCGCCAAGCGCGCAGCTGCAGCCAAGACTCGCCAGCCCCGCTCCACTCCCTCCGAAAGGGTCACGCTCGGTGTGATTGTCGGCAACCGCGGCTTCTTTCCGGGCCATCTGGCCCAAACCGGCCGCGACGAAATGCTCAAGGCGCTGGCAGCCGAGGGGATCGACGCAATTGCCCTCGGCCCCGAAGATTCGGTTCACGGAGCTGTCGAAAGTCGCGACGAGGCCAAGGCCTGCGCCGCGCTCTTCCGCGCCAACGCCGATAAAATCGCAGGCGTGATCGTCACGCTCCCAAATTTCGGCGACGAGCGCGCGATCGCTGAAACACTGCGGATGGCGCGCCTGGATGTTCCTGTTCTCATCCACGCAACCTCCGATGATCCGGCGAAGATGGGAATCGACGCACGACGCGACGCGTTCTGCGGCAAGATGTCCGCGTGCAACGTGCTCACTCAGTACGGGATCCCGTACTCCCTCACTTCAGTACATACTCAGCGACCGGAATCGGAAAGCTTTCACTCCGATCTGCGCAACTTCGTCGGTACCTGTCGCGTGGTTCGCGGTCTCAAGCACGCACGCATCGGCGCAATCGGCGCACGGCCTGCTGCATTCAAGACCGTAAGATTCAGCGAGAAGATACTCGAAGCGTCCGGGATCGCTGTAGAACCGATCGATCTCTCCGAAATACTAGGACGCATCGATCACCTGCCGAGCAATGACCCACATGTCGTCACCAAACTGGACGAGATCCAGGCATACGTGAGCACCGAGGGCATCCCGACGGAAGCTCTCATCAAGATGGCGAAGCTCGGACTCGTCATCGACCGATGGATGAAGGAAGTTGACGTAACTGTTAGCGCGGTACAGTGCTGGACCTCGATGGAAGAGTACTTCGGCGTCGTACCATGCACAGTAATGAGCATGATGAGCGACGTGAATCTGCCAAGCGCCTGCGAGATGGATGTGTGTGGTACGATCAGCATGTACGCGCTGACACTCGCGTCCGGGACGCCGAGCGCGCTGCTTGACTGGAACAATAATTATGGAGACGACCCCAACAAGGCCGTCTGCTTCCACTGCAGCAACCTCCCGAAAGCATTCTTCGAAGACTCGAAGATGGACTACCAGGCAATCATTGCTGGAACAGTCGGGAAGGAGAACACATTCGGAACCATTGTCGGAAAGGTCAGAGAGAGCCCGATGACTTACGCGCGCTTCTCGACTGACGATCGCACCGGTCGCATCCGCGGCTATGTCGGTGGTGGTCGATTCACCAACGACCCGCTCACGACATTCGGTGGAGCTGGCGTTGTGGAGATTCCGCGCCTGCAGGATCTTCTGCGATTCATCTGCGAAAACGGCTTCGAGCACCATGTCGCGGGCACTATGGCGACTGTCACGGATTCCGTGCACGAAGCGACATCACGGTATCTGGGCTGGGACGTCCACAAGCACGCGTAACAACGTGGCCATCGTAGCGGGAGTCGATTTCGGCACGCTCAGCGTGCGCGTTGCAATTGTAGATAGTGGCGCCGGTCAGCTTGGTGCAGGCGTCATTGCATATCCAGTGAAGCGCGATCGCAACGACCCGGATTTCGCCACGCAGTCGCACCAGGCTCAGATGAACGCACTGGTCGATGCAATGCATCTTGCACTCGCCGATGCCAAAGTATCCGGCAAAGACATTCTCGCGCTCGCACTGGACACAACAGGCTCGACCGTAATTCCCGTCGGCGAAGGGCTTGTTCCGCTCGATGATTACTACCTCTGGGCCGATCATCGCTCAAAAAGCGAAGCAGCGCTCATTACAGAAATCGCTCACCGCGATGGATTGCCTGCGATCCAGTACTGCGGTGGTGTTTATTCCTCCGAATGGGGCTTCGCCAAGCTGCTGCACTGGCTGCGACACAATCCGGATAAACGCGACAAGTTCGTTACCGCGCTCGAGAACTGCGACATGGTTGCAGCGGTGCTCACCGGCGTCACGAATCCGACAGATGTCGCACGCTCGATTTGCGCCATGGGTCATAAGTGGCTCTGGAACGACGAACTCGGCGGCCTTCCATCCGAAGAATTCCTGTGCGCAGTTGATCCCCTTCTTGCCGGCGTTCGGGAGAAACTGCAGGGCCGATACCTCACGTCCGATCACGTCGCCGGCTTGCTCACACCTGAATGGGCTGAGAGGCTTGGACTCAGAGCAGGCATCCCCATCCCAGTCGGCGCGTTCGATGCGCACTGGGATGCGATAGGCGCAGGCCTCGTAGAAGGAGATGTCGTCAACGTCATCGGTACCTCAACTTGCATCGTTGCCATAGCGAAGGATGTCGATTGCGTGCCTGGAGTCTGCGGCGTTGTACGTGGATCGGCGCATCCCGATTATGTTGGCGTCGAAGCTGGTCTCTCGGGCGTGGGGAATATCTTCGAGTCGATCGGAGCGCGCAGTGGTCGCAGCGTCGAAGAACTTTCCGTCGACCTTGCAAGCTATCGCGCGGGTCAGACGGGTTTGCTGCGCCTCGTCTGGGATAACGGCGATCGCACAGTCCTGGTCAATCCGAATCTCGGCGGCGTAACACTCGGCTGGAATCTCAATCACAACGCCAGCGACGAGCTCTTCGCCGCGATCGAGGGAACTGCGTTCCATACTCGCATTGTTCTCGAACGATTGGCCGAGCACGGCGTGCCAATCAACCGTGTGATGCACGCCGGCGGCATTGC
Source organism: Gemmatimonadaceae bacterium (assembly GCA_039924445.1). Lineage (GTDB taxonomy): Bacteria > Gemmatimonadota > Gemmatimonadetes > Gemmatimonadales > Gemmatimonadaceae > Fen-1247. The sequence continues at coordinate 1,112 of JBDTAW010000055.1, read as the reverse complement.
ACAGAAGAACGATGTGCTCAACCACGTCTACGCAAACGTGCTCGGCAAACCGATCCTCGTTCCGGAACGTCCGATCACTGGACTCGGGTCATCCATCTTCGCTTTTCTCGCAGCGGGGGTGTTTCAATCGATTGAGGAAGCGCAGCACGCTCTCTGTCCGACGTTCCGCGTCATCGAACCGGACCCAGTCGAACAGGCGACCTGCAAGCAACTGTATTCGATATACCGTTCGCTGTACTTTGCACTCGGCGATCCACACTCATCCGCCGTACACATCGGCACCGTACTTCCGGAGTTGCGGCGCATCGCCGCCGAGGTACGTACAACCCGCGCTACGACATGACGCGCCGTCAATTACGTCGCTCGGGATGGGTCGACATCCGCGCATCATGCTGTATCGTACTCACGATGATCTCGATGCTCGCATGCGCGTCGGCTCGAAGCCTTTCGCGAGCAGATGAAGTGCAGCAACCCGAGGCGTACCTCTTCTCCTACTTCACGCGCAACGGTGAGGACGGAGTTCACCTCGCATACAGCCGCGACGGCATCCACTGGTTGCCACTCAACAACGGAAAAGCCGTCATCACGCCAGCGATCACCGGCTCGGGCGAGGGATGGCAGGAGTGGAACACGACTGCTGCACTGATGCGCGATCCGAGCATCCTGCGCGGGCCGGACGGGATGTTTCATCTCGTGTGGACAATCGCATGGACCGATCACGGAATCGGCGTCGCCCACTCGAGAGACCTGATCCACTGGTCGAAACAGACGCGTGTTCCGGTGATGGAGCATGAACCAACGGCGCTCAACGCCTGGGCACCTGATCTGTTCTACGATAACGCCACACGACAGTTTGTCATCGTGTGGGCTTCATCAATTCCCGGTCGATTCCCCGCGACGGACTCACTCGCGCAAAAGACATCGCGCGGACGCGCGGATCATCGGCTGTATTACGTCACCACCAGAGATTTCACAACATATTCGCCGACCAAACTCTTATACGATGGCGGATTCAGCGCCATCGATGGAACGATCACACAGCGCGGTGACACCTACTATCTCGTGATGAAGGACGAGACATTCTATCCGCCGCATCGCGACCTCCGCATCGC
>JBDTAW010000054.1:0-6793 GCA_039924445.1 Gemmatimonadaceae bacterium | reverse complement strand
GGCGCTGCTCGGCGTCGTCGAGCGCCCAGTAAAGGTCCTGATAGACAGCAAAATAGGTGACGAGCATAGTCGAGTCCCCACCTCTCGGCACGGAATTGATCACCGCTTGTGCGCCCGCGAGATTCCCGCGCGCCAGATCCACCATCGCGCGCTCCTCTGCGACATCCAGATTGGTGGGATCGACGGCGAGTGCGTTGTCGAGCATTGCTTGAGACTCGTCGTAGCGCCGAAGCCAACGGAGCAGTAAGCCGAGTCGGCGTTTGGATGAGCTGGATCGGGGGTCGAGCGCGACAGCACGCTCCAAATGCATGCGCGCCGAGTCCCACTGGCCAAGCGCCAGTTCATTGCCCGCAGCGCGCGACATGATCGCCGCATCGCCCGGGCTCAGCCGGAGCGCCGTCTTCAACTCCGTCTCGGCGCCGTTCAAGTCGCGCATTACGTCGCTTCGATACATCGCCAAGGCGACGTGCCCTGCGGCCAGCGTCGGATCGATGACCAGTGCGCGCTCTGCGTCGCGACGTGCGGCCTCCGCGCTCGCGCGCGTCGGCACGCCATTGGCGTACAGATACATGTAACCCGCGGCGCGCGCGGCGAGTGCGACAGCAAAGTTGGAGTCGAGTTGTATAGCGTTGCTCAGGTGGAGAATCGCAGGACGAAATGAAGCCGGACCCGCGGAGTGCGCGATGATCGCCGTGGCGCGAAGATACTCGTCGTACGCCTGAAGATTCTCGGTGGGCCGTGCAGCGAGCTTTCGCTTACTGCTGTCGCCCAACGCGATGTCGAGCGAGCTGACGACGCGCGCAGCAATCTCTGCCTGCACCTGAAAGACGTCCGTAAGGCTTGCGTCGAATGGCTGCTGCCACCTGGTTGCTGCGGTTGATGCCAGCACCAGCTCGGGACTCACCTGCACGCGACTGCTGCCGTCCCGCTGCTTTGCCCAGCGCACGGTACCAGTCAGCAGATATTGCGCGCCAAGCTCATCGCCGATCTTAGCTGGAGTCTTCGTGGTGTGAGCGTAGCGAACGCTGCTGCTTCGCGCGACGACTTCGATTCCCGGGATGTCTGCGAGCTTGCCGCGGACTGCATCGGTGACGCCGTCCGCGAAATAGGCATCGGCCGAGTCGCCATCATTTTCGAATGGGAGAACGGCGATCCGTCGCACGAGGGAGATCGGTTCGGTGGAGATCGGATGTGTACGCTTCCACGCGAACAGGGCGCCTGCTGCCAACACAACGCATGCAACGAGGGCGAGTCCAACCGGCACGAGGCGCCTGCTGCTTGCGCTGCGTCGCGGCACGCCCACCGTCGCGGATTCGGGTGTGGCTGCGGTGATCGACAGCGTCGGCTGAGCAAGCGCGCGCGCAAAATCGCCGGCCGTTGCATACCGATCCGCGGCGACCGGCGCGAGCGATCTAGTGATTGCCAGCTCGATTGCTTCGGGCACACTTGGGCGAACGACGCGCACCTTCGGGATCTCGCCGCTGAAGCGTTTGGCGATCACTGCCTGCGGTGTCGCGCCGGTGAAGGGCGGTTCGCCGGACAGCATCTCAAAAAGGACGGCACCAAGCGCGTAAACGTCGGAGCGCCCGTCCACTTCGTACTCTGCTGCCGCCTGTTCGGGGCTCATATACGCAGGCGTGCCGACGGCCATGCCGGTGTCGGTCAGTCTGGCGTCGCCTCCGGCAAGTGCGCGGGCGATTCCGAAATCGGCAACCAGGGTATCGCCGTCCCGCGTAAGCAGGATGTTTTCCGGTTTGATGTCGCGGTGTACGATTCCCTGCCGATGCGCGTAGTCCAGTGCGCGTGCGACCTCGCCAGCGATGCGAAGGGCGTCGTCCACCGCGAGCTGCTTCTCACGCCGGATGCGGTCCCGGAGCGATTCCCCCTCGACGAATGGCATCGAGAACCACAACTGGCCACCGGCATCACCTGAATCGAGCACGGTGAGAATGTGGGGATGCTGGAGTCGGGCGACGAGCTTGATCTCACGCTCGAATCGCTCAGCGCCAAGGCTCTGCGCAAGGTCAGGATGCAATACCTTGAGCGCTACGGGCCGGTCGTGGCGCATATCCATCGCGAGAAAGACCGTGGCCATCCCGCCGCGGCCGAGCTCGCGCTCAATCGTGTACGTCGGCGCTAGATCTCTCTCGAGCGATTGACGCTGGTCCATCGACTCCCGTAGTCCAGGAAGGTGCGAAAATCTATGAGCCGGCCTCGCGACTGGCTAGACACGCGTCCGAAGCTGCGGTCGCCTGGAAACGGCGTCAAGTCTTGCGCCGCGGGTGCACGGCGCAAGACTTGACCCAAATTTTGCTGCCCTACTTACTCAGTCGCTTTCGCTAGAGCACTAATCGCTGCAGCCATCGACTTCACACGCGCAGAATCCTGCGCATTGTTCACGTCCTTGTTGACCTGACTGGCCAACGTCTCGAGAGAGGCGCGGCGCTGCCGTCCGCTCTGCTTTTCCGCAGCGTCCAGCGCATTTGCAATTGCCGTCGTGCGCGCTGCAGCGAGGCCGTTGTTCCGAACAAGCTGATCGAGGTAGGAGCGCACCACCGGGAACGCCGCCGGCCATACGATATGTGGCTGACTCTGCGGATTGTACTGCGTCAGGTGCACGAGCTTTGCGGCTGCGATTTCGTTTGCCGATAGCTGAGCGCTAGGCGTGAGTTCGTAGATGTCGAATCCACGGTCGAGCTCGGACGAATAGATCAGTCCGTTCCACCAGTATGCGCCCCACGATCCGCCAATAGTACCGCCTGTGCCGCGGCCGCCCTCTGGCTTGGCTGCGGAATCTCCAGATGGCGGCAGGTCGATTGGTCCACGATCGTAGTAAGCCAGCTCCTTGGGATGGTCAGGATCTGTGAAGTCGATGATATTCACACCGCCCTGGTACCAGCCCTGTGCCATGATGTCGCGGCCAGGGACCGGGATCAACCCGCCGTTATGCGAAACGCAATTTTCCTGCGCTGACTGCGCTGTGGGGATCTTGAAGTACGCGTGCTGGGTGAGCTTCCCTTTCGAGTTGATTGTCAGGGTGGTGTTTCCGCCCATTTCCATCATCGACGTAGCCTGGCACATCGGGCCCGTGCCGCCACCCCATTCATCGGTGAACACGACCTGTTTGCCATCGTTGCTGAATACAGCGGTGTGCCAGAGCGAGAAGTTCGTATCGGAAACCGCGTCCAGCCGCACAGGCTTGAGTGGATTCGAGATGTCCACCATCAGACCGTAGCTTGCGCAGGCTCCGGCAAGGAGATTCATCGCGGGATACGCCGTGACGTCATGGCAGTTTCGCGGACCGGTCGGCGCCGGTGCTTCTTCTCCGGCTGGACGGGCACGACCTGGCCGGCTGGTCGCATGAGGGGCCGCACCGAGCCCAGTGAAGAGTCGCGCACCTGCCACCACGGCGGATTGCTCGGGGTGTGCGAGCGGCACTCGGATGATGTCGAGCCGGTAGAGAGAGTTGTTTTCGTCTGCCGGATCTGTTCCGTTATTACACCCCGCGAGTTCGGTGGCGGGACGTGCACCCTGGTTGCCCGAAACGTAGATGTAGATAACACCCTTGTCTTTGGGATCGGGCACGATGGTGTGAGTGTGCGATCCCTTGCACGTCTGCACGTTCTTGATGAGGCGTGGCGCGGCGGGATTGGTTACGTCGTAGATGCGGACGCCGGCCATGTGGTCCTTTGGATCCTGCACACCGCCCTTTGCGCAGTCGTTGCGATTTCCACGACCCTCCGCAGAGATGAAGAGCAGGTTTCCGTAAATCGACGGGTCAGCCTGCGCGGTTATGCACGAAACGACTGCGGCCGTCTTCGGCGCGTTTGGATTGCTCACATCCCAAACGGTGAACCCGGCGAAGTTGCCCTGATACACGTAGTGGTTGCTGAACGCGAGATCCGAGTTGATGAACGTCAACCCGCGCGCAGTATCGAACTCCGCCGGCTTTGGCGAGAACGACACAAGCCGCATGTTTTCAGCGGCTACGCCGGCGTCGAGCCTTCCCGCCTTGAGGCCCGTGCGGGGATCGTGCGTGCTGGGATATGTCTGTGCCGCCAGGATCGACGGGACGACGATCATGGGTGCGATGAGAGCGAAGATCCGGCGGGAGATCTGCATCAGGTAAGGCTCCGGGTGTTGTGTGAAGGGTTACTTGTCGGGCAGCGACGCAAGCATCTGGCGCATCGCGTTGATTTCGGCGGTCTGGACGGTGACGACGTCATTTGCAAATACGCTCACGTCCACGTCCTGTGCGGCCCCAGGGGTGGCGAAGAGATCATCCACCATCTTCAGCGCGCCCATGTGATGTTGCATCATGAAGGTGAGGTATGCGCGGTCGAACGCGATACCGGTGGCGGCATCGAGCTCCTTGAGCTGAGCCGGCGTCAGCATGCCCGGCATGGTCACCGTGCGCCACGCCGCCGAGTCCGGTGCGAACTGTCCATTTCGCGTGAGCCACTCCTGCATGATGCGGATCTCCGCGACCTGTGACTGATCGATCTTGTCCGCGAGTCGTTGCACCCGGGGGTCGGATTGATGTGCTGCGGCCAAGCGCGACATGTAGACCGCCTGCCCATGATGCGCGATCATCCCCTGCATGAACTCGACGTCGGGCACGGTATAGAGCGCGCCAGCGGGGATCGTGATGTGGCCATGATCTCCCATGTTCATCCCCGCCATGGTGCCTTGAGCCTGAGCAGTGGCGGCGGGCAGCGCAAGCATCAGCCCGAGCGTCAGCCCGAGGGGCAGCCCGAGGGGCAGGAGGGTCTTAGCGGTGACGCGAGAGAAATTCACAGGTCTGCGGAGCTCACCGTGTGCGGGAAGTATCAGCGAAAAGATGGTCGTATACATTGGGGTCTTGGCTCGCGTCCAGTCAAGTACGTCGGCCGCTCAAATTGCGATCGTCCTTGGCGATGCCAGTCTGGCGCGTCACCAGCGCAAGCTGCATCATTCCTCTCCTTATGACCCTCCGAATCCCGATCCGCGCGCTGGTCGCGCTCTCGTCCGCCGCAGTCATCGCGCTCCCGTCGGTCGCTTTCGGGCAGCAGCCCGCGCTTACGCCATATCAAGCGCTCGGTCGCGCCTTGCTCAAGCAATTGGTGGAGACGAACACCGAACATTCGATCGGCAGCACGACAAAAGCCGCCGAGGCGCTGGCGGTTCGCTTTCGTGACGCGGGCTTCCCGGCGGCGGACGTACAGATAGTCGGCCCTGATACCGGGAGCGACGCCAAAAACAGGAATCTCATTGTCCGTTACCGTGGAAGCGGCAAGCGCGCGCCGATTCTGCTCATCGGCCATCTTGACGTCGTCGAGGCGAACCCGTCGGACTGGGTGCTGGATCCGTTCAAGCTGACCGAGCGTGACGGCCACTTCTACGGCCGCGGTACGTACGACATGAAGAACGGTGATGCGAGTTGGGTCGCAGCTATGTTGCGCATGAAGCAGGAGCACTTTGTTCCGGCCGGCGACATCATACTCGCGCTCACGGCGGGCGAGGAAGGAGGTGGCGGTTATAACGGAATAGAGTGGTTGATCGCGAACAAGCGCGCCATGATCCAGGCGCAGTATGTGCTCAATGCAGACGGTGGTGGTGGCGAGCTGCGTGACGGCAAACCAGTCGCGATGAATGTGCAGGCAGCGGAGAAAGTGTTTCACTCCTTGTTACTCACGTCGCACAACCCGGGAGGTCACAGCTCGCTCCCGCGCAAGGACAACGCGATCTACGAGCTCGCAGCAGCGCTGGGTAGAGTGGCAGGGTACGAATTTCCCTTTGAGACGAACGCTGTGACGCGCGCGTACTTTGCGCGTACGGCGTCGCTCGTAGCGCCCAATATTGCCGCGGACATGCGGGCAGTTAGTGCGTCGACAATGCCTGATAAAGCGGCGGCCACGAGGCTCGCCGCGCTATCCGCCTACTACAACGCACAGCTTCGCACGACGTGCGTCGCGACATTGCTAAAGGGCGGTCACGCTGGGAATGCGCTGCCGCAGAGTGCCACGGCTACGGTCAACTGCCGCATGCTGCCCGGCACAGATCCGGTGGACGTAGAGCGTACGATCCGGGGTGTCGTGGCGGATACTGGCGTGAAGGTAGCGCCAGCCGACGAAGCGAAACCGAGTCCACCGTCTCCGCTGCCGTCGGCGCTCGACAAAGTGATCGAGCGAGTTACGGCGTCGGTTTGGGCACCGATCCCGATCATTCCAAGCATGGAAACCGGTGCGACCGACGGCCTTTACCTCCGCAACGCGGGGATGCCGGTGTTCGGAGTGAGCGGGTTGTTTGTGGATCCGAACAACGCCGCCGACACGCGCGCCCACGGATTGAACGAGCGCATCGGTGTGAAAGAGTTTTACGACCAGCTCGAGTTCACATACAGGTTGCTGAAGGAGCTGTAACCGGGTATGGAAATGTGAGTCCGCCGTATGTCGGCGTGTAACTGACAGCTCGTGGGCGATCAGGCGACAGGTACCGCATCTTCACGGAGCGCGGATTGGCGCGGAGTTGCGCAGCCATCAGCCCCAGTCCAGATTTGCGTATGCACAAGACCTCACGCGAGATGCTCCTAACCAAACTGCGTTGTGCCGGCGGGCTCACCGTTGCCGGCCTGCTTCTTTCGACTTCCGCCTCCGCGCAGAGCGTCGCATCAAGCAACGGCCCACGGTTCGAGATCTCGTTTCCGACATCCGCACACTCGGGCCCCGTAACCGGACGCGTGTACGTCGCGATCAGTCGACTCGCGGATACCAGCGGCACGCCGATTCAGCGAACTGGCGAGACGGGCGATCCG
>JBDTAW010000053.1:0-5992 GCA_039924445.1 Gemmatimonadaceae bacterium | reverse complement strand
TGGGAGCCGAAGACGGAGCACGACGCGGTGCGCTGTCGCTCTCGAAGTCGCCACCGCCACCACCCGCCTTTCCGCTCCCGAGCATGATCATTTCGCGAACGTTGATCTCGGTGCTGTAGCGCGTCTGGTTGTCCTTGTCCTGCCACTGGCGGTATTCAATCGCGCCTTCAACATACAGCTTGTCGCCCTTCTTGACGTACTTCTCGACAACGTCGGCCAGACCCATGCCCTTGTCACCGGCGCCGGTCGCGCGTCCGGCGTTCCATGCGACGCAACGATGCCATTCCGTCTTTTCCTGCTTTTCGCCACCCTGGCCGGTCCATGACCTTGAGGTCGCAAGGGAGAATGTCGCTACCCTGCCCCCATTTGTTGTGGTGCGAATTTCGGGTTCCTGACCGACGTTTCCGATCAACGTTGCTTTATTGAGGCTACGGCTCATTTTATCTCCTGGCGAGGAAGGTGGCTCGCCGTTGAAAGTATTCGTTCACCCCGATCCGTGACCAAGCTTGGAACGGGTGCTGTTACCGATTCGTTCCGCACTGCCAGGCTCAGATCAGCCCGTAAGACAATCGCATCCTCGCGCGGCGACTCATAATATCGCTTGCGAAGGCCCGCCGAGACAAATCCGCGACTCTCGTACAGGCCGCGGGCACTGGTATTGGATGCCCGAACCTCCAACCACATCGTCGCCGCGCCAGCAGTCATGCAACGCACCATCATTGCGTCCAACAATGCCGCACCGACACCAAGGTTTCGGGCGGCAGGATCGACGGCGAGGTTCAACAACTCCGACTCATCCATCACTGCCTGCGACATTGCGAAACCGACGATTGCACCCGACTGCTCTGCAACCATGAACTGGGCCCCGGGCTGCGGCGCAAGATGTGCGGCGAACATCCCAAGTGTCCACGGGTCACTGAACGAAACTCGCTCGATTCCCATCACAGCGGGAAGATCGGTTGCGCAGGCTTCACGGATAATAACTGTCATACCGAGAGTGGCCGTCCATGGACTGCCTCCCACTTGACCTGCGCCTCGGCCAGTCGGCCATATACAGGCTCCCACGAATCGAGCGCTACAGCGCGACCGGCCTCAATCTCCTCAAGTCGGCGTACGACAGCCGACGCGCGTGGAACGGTGTCAATGTCCAGGCTAGGGCCGATCAGGCTCGCATGCAGAGTCGCCGAGCGCGCGCGGAGATCCGTGTCACCAATCAGCCCCGCTTCGCCAACCAGCGACGCTCGCTTCTCCTCGCTCCGGACGTCCGCAAAGAACCATTCGTTGCGCCCGGCCGGCAGCGCTACCACAAATACGCCGTCGTCCACGTCGGCGCTCCATGCAAGCACTTCGAGTGACGAAACAGCATAGAGCGGTATGTGCAGCGCGGAACAGAGACCCTTGGCGAGAGCGGCCGCGGAACGCAGACTCGTGAATCCGCCAGGGCCGGCGCCGCAAATCACCGCCGATAGCTCGCGAGGCGACATCGAGGCTTGCGCGAGACACGCCGCAACGGCTGGCGCGAGCGATTCGGTGCGCACACCCGTCGCTGGATCGCGCGAGGCGAATGCCAGCTCCGCAGTCAGCGCACCGTCGCGTGCAACTGCGACGGATCCTGACTCGGTCGACGTTTCCAGAATTAGAACGTTAGCAAGCATCATCCGGCGAGCAATAGTCGATAATCAGGTCTGCCCGGCGCGTAGTCCAGCACGATCGGCAGATGACCATCAGGAAGCAGATCACCCGCACGTTCGGGCCATTCGACAATCACGAGGGCATTTGCGCTGACAATGTCGCTCCAGCCAATCTGCTCGAGATCGTCTTTCCGTTCGATCCGGTACAGGTCAATGTGAAACACCGCAGAACGCGGCGCGGAATACTCATGGACGAGCGCGTACGTTGGACTCGTCACCGGTTGGGTGACACCATAGCCACGACAGATCGCCTGCGCGAGGGTCGTCTTGCCTGCCCCAAGTTCGCCTGTGAGCGCAATCACGAGTTGTGGATGCGACTCGGCGCCAAGGCGTTCGCCCCATTTGATGAGTTCCGCTTCGTTCATTACCAGATGCCCGCTACCCGCTCTGCCTGGCACGGTGTGATGATGCGCGTCCATCATTCAGACCTCAGCGCGGCAAGTGACGGCGAAGTGCGCTTCGCCTTTGAATCACGCTGCACCCGCAACTCAAAGAGCTGGTCACGGATCCGCGCCGCAGTTTCGAAATCGAGATCCTTTGCGGCCGTCTTCATGTCGTCTTCCAGCGTCTTTATCAGCGTATTGATATCCGTAATCTTGGAATACTCGGGCGACGCCTCGGCGACGCGCCGTGATTGCTCAGCCTGTCGATCCTGCCGCTCCGATCGCGCGTCTGCGACGCGTGTGATGAGTCGCACCTGATCCGTGCTCTTCACAACACTGCGCGGAGTTATTCCGTGCTCGATGTTGTACGCCACCTGCGTTGCACGCCGACGTGCAGTCTCGTCCATGCAGCGCTTCATCGAGCCCGTGATACGATCGGCATAGAAAATTGCGCGACCATTGAGATGCCTGGCAGCGCGTCCCGTCGTCTGTATGAGGGACCGATCGCTGCGCAGAAAACCCTCCTGATCGGCGTCGAGAATCGCGACCAGGGATACTTCCGGCATGTCGAGGCCCTCGCGCAACAGGTTGATCCCGACAAGGACGTCGAATTCGCCGAGCCTGAGCCCACGCACAATTTCCATGCGCTCGATCGCGGCTATATCGGAGTGCATGTAGCGAACGCGAACCCCCATCTGCTGGAGATAGTCCGTCAGATCCTCCGACATCCGCTTCGTGAGCGTGGTGACGAGTACACGTTCGTCCTTGCGTTCGCGAATGCGTATCTCCTTGAGCAAGTCGTCAACCTGCCCGCGAACCGGTCGCACTTCTATCTCCGGATCAACAAGACCGGTCGGTCGTATGATCTGCTCGACCACTACCCCGTCACTCAGGCGCAGCTCTATATCGCCCGGCGTGGCGGAAACATTGATCGCGCGCGGCGTGAGTGATAGAAATTCGTCGAATGTAAGCGGTCGGTTGTCGAGCGCACTCGGCAGACGAAACCCGTAGTCCACAAGCGTCAGCTTGCGCGCACGGTCCCCGTTGAACATTCCGCCTATCTGCGGCAATGTCACGTGTGATTCGTCGACGACAACCAGAAAATCATCCGGGAAATAATCGAACAGGCACGCTCCCCGCTCACCAGCTTCGCGGCCCGAGAGGTGGCGTGAATAGTTCTCGATTCCCGCGCACGTCCCGATCTCAAGCATCATCTCGATGTCAAAATTCGTTCGTGATTCCAGCCGTTGTGCTTCGAGTAGCTTGTTCGTGTTCCGCAGTTCCATCAGTCGCTCCGCGAGCTCGGCCTGGATGCGTCGAACTGCGCGTTCGATTGTAGCCCGGCTCGTGACGAAATGCTTGGCCGGGTAGATCGCCGCTCGCTCCAGAGCCGCGATGACGTTCCCAGTCAACGGATCGATCTTGCTGATGCGTTCGATCTCATCGCCCCAAAGTTCGATTCTGACGCCCTGCTCTTCATACGCGGGAAGAATTTCGACCGTGTCGCCGCGAACGCGAAACGTTCCTCGTTCAAAAGCGACGTCATTGCGCCCGTACTGAATCTTCACAAGAGAACGCAGGATATCGTCGCGGGCGATCTTCTGCCCCTGCAACAACGTCACCATCTGCTCGCGATATTGCACCGGATCGCCGAGTCCGTAGATCGCGGACACGGTTGCAACGATGATTACGTCTTCGCGTTCCATCAAACTGGACGTCGCACGCAGCCGCAGGCGATCGATGTCCTCGTTGATCGAGGCGTCCTTCTAGATGTACGTATCCGTCGTCGGCACGTAGGCTTCCGGCTGATAGTAGTCGTAGTACGAGATGAAATACTCGACGGCATTATGCGGAAAGAACGACTTTATCTCGCCGTATAACTGCGCAGCGAGCGTTTTATTGTGCGACAGAACGAGCGTCGGTTTGCCGTACGCAGCAATCACATTCGCAATGGACATGGTCTTTCCAGAGCCCGTGACCCCGAGCAGCGTCTGGAAACGGTCTCCACGCTCAAGCCCGCGCGTCAGCTCGGCAATCGCCTTGGGCTGATCGCCTGCAGCCTCGAATGGTGCCACCAATTCAAACTTTGCCATGAAGCCCGAAATTTAACCGAAGATCGGTACTGGAACGACCGTTCGGAAGCCCTTATCCTCGACCCACCGCCGCAAGTGCCAGCGCGCAGTTTATCAGTGCGATGTGGGTTAGACCCTGGGGGAAATTACCCGCGAAGGCCCCGGTAGCCTGCTCCAACTCTTCGCTATAAAGGCCAAGGTGATTCGCATTCTTCAGCATCCGGCAGAAAATACGCTCACCCTGCTCTTCATCGCCCGAAAGAACCAGCGCGTGAGCCATCCAGAAGGTGCAAATAGAAAATACCCCCTCCTCGCCCGGGAGGCCGTCGTCGTTGCGATAGCGATAGATAAGCTCACGGTCGTCGCTGCTCAGATACCGCAACGTCGCGGCAATTGTGCCTTTCACGCGGTCGTGATCGGGTGGGAGGAATCCGACCATCGGAATGACCAGGTTGGCGGCATCGAGGGCTTCCGTTCCATAGAACTGGACAAAGCTCTGGCGTTTCTCGCTCCAGCCTTTCTCCATGACTTGAGCCCACACTGCGTCGCGGGCCGCTTCCCAGCCAGCAACATTTGCTGGCAGCTCGAATTCCCGAGCCATCTTCACACCGCGGTCCAGCGCGACCCAGCACATCACCTTACTCATCACGTAATGCTCTTCAGTCGCACGAACCTCCCAGATCCCACTATCTGGAACGGTCCAGTTGACCGCGACCCAGTCGACCAGCCTGCTGAGTGACCACCAGGTACCCTCGCCGATCGGAGTGCTGCGACTCCACCGATAAGCCATATCCAGGATCTCGCCGTAAACGTCGAGCTGCAACTGATTCACCGCCGCGTTGCCGACTCGCACGGGCGCGGAATCTCGATATCCGGACAGTTGAGGAAGTGAACGCTCCGGCAGTTCGCGACTGCCGTCGACGCCGTACATGATCTGGAGGTGCGAGTCTGTCGACCTGCGCATGATACGCCTGAGGAAGGAGATGAAAGCGCTGGCTTCCTCTTCCCGCCCCAGTCCCTGTAGCGCATCCAGGGTGAAGGATGCATCCCGCAGCCAGGTGTATCGATAGTCCCAGTTGCGCTCACCGCCGATCTCTTCCGGAAGCGAAGTAGTGGGAGCCGCGATGATTGCACCTGTCGGCTCGTAGCACAGCAACTTGAGCGTCAACGCCGAACGTTCAACAATCGCGCGGTGTTTGCCCTCGTACTTGATGGTCGCGACCCAGCTATCCCAGAAAGCGACGGTCTGCGCGAGCCGTTCGGCCGATTTATACGCGGCAACAGGAAGCACCTCGTCGTCATCGTATCGGAACACAAACCACACGGACTCTCCAGCGACAAGCCGCAATTGCGCACACGCGCCGTCGTCGCCAATCTGCCACCACAAATCCTGCGGCGCGGCAAGCGCGGCAGCTTCCCTGTCATCATCCGTGGCGAGCAAACCATCGCGTCGTACAATCAGATGCGCTGGCTGGACGCCGTAGTTGAATCGGGGGGAGAAGCTGACAGTTATATCGATCTGTCCACGAGTACACTTCAGCTGCCGATGGATCTCGGCGTATCCCGGTCGCTTCCCATCCTGCGCGACCGGCATGAAGTCGCACAACTCAAGTGTCCCGCTCCGATCATGGAATGCAGTGACAAGAACATTGGTCGCGGGAAGATATCGCTGCTCGCTGGTATGCGGGCCGGCTGGCGCGATCCGGAATCTGCCTCCGCGCTCAGTGTCAAGAATTGCGGCGAATGTGGACGCCGATCCGAATTCCGGGAGGCAACACCAGTCAATCGAGCCGTTGAGGCCCACGAGCGCAGCCGTGCGCAGGTCACCGATCACGCCGTACGCCGC
>JBDTAW010000052.1:0-9523 GCA_039924445.1 Gemmatimonadaceae bacterium | reverse complement strand
GTGCAGGATCTCGCACGATTCCTGGTCGCGCTCGGCGCACGCATCGACGGCATCGGTACCAACACAGTCACAGTTCATGGGGGCGCGGCGCTGGGAGAAACCAGCGTGACGCACGCAATTGGACCCGATCACATCGAAGTGGGGTCGTTCATAGGTCTCGCCGCCGTTACGCGATCGGAACTCCGCGTCGTGGATGCCGGAGTGGAGCATCTTCGATCGACGCTGATGGGTTTCGAGCGACTCGGTATTCATTGTCGTATCGAGGGGCGCGATCTGCTGATTCCGGCAGATCAGGAGATGCGCATCCAAAAGGATTTCGGTGGCCACATTCCCAAGCTCGAAGACCAACCCTGGCCCGCGTTCCCCGCCGATACGATGTCGATCGCGATAGTCGCCGCCACGCAGTGTGAGGGCGTTGTGCTGGTGCACGAGAAAATGTTCGAGTCGCGGCTGTTTTTTGTCGACCGCCTGATTGGAATGGGCGCAAATATCGTTTTGTGCGACCCGCATCGCTGCATTGTGAGCGGGCCAAGCGCATTGCGCGGCTCGACCATGGAGTCACCCGATATCCGGGCGGGAATGGCAATGCTCCTCGCTGCCATGTGCGCGTCCGGCCGGAGCACGATCAACAACGTCACCCAGATCGAGCGCGGTTACGAGCGTATCGACGAGAGACTCAATGCACTCGGCGCTAACATAACACGCGTCGAAGATCGCAGGCACGATAAGTAATGGCTGAAGTGATCACTGATCGCGAGCCCGTACCTGGCTTCGCCGAGCTCGGCATCGAAGCGTTTACGACGACGCGAGCTGCGGGAACCTTCGGACTCGCGGGAACCGATCCGGTTGGTGAGGTGATGGCGCGGTGGACCTGGCTGCTCGCCGAATCCGGTGCGCGAGGCATCTGTGTCGCGCCACAAGTACACGGTGATACCGTCCTGGCCCACGCGCGGCCATGGGACGGCTTCCTGCGCACCGGGCCCGCTGACGGCCACGCGACGCTCGAGCGCGGGCTCGCGCTCGCTGTGGGCGCGGCCGATTGTGCGCCCATATTTCTTGCCCATCCGTCGGGCGCGATCGCGATAGCGCACTCCGGCTGGCGCGGCACCGAGGCGCGGATAATACATCAGGCAATTCGCGTCCTGGCCCGCGCCGGAATCGCGCCAGACGAGTTGTACGTGCACATCGGACCCGCCATATGCGGACGCTGCTATGAGGTCTCCGCGGACGTCCGTGCGCGCCTTACCGGTGAAACCTCCAACCGGCCTGGCAATGTCGATATCAGGGCCATCATCGCCGATCACGCGGCCAGCGCCGGTGTGACCCGGGTTTCGGTGTCACCGTCGTGCACCCGTTGCGACAACGCAACGTTCTTTTCCCACCGCGCCGGAGACACCGGCCGGCAGGTGGCTGTTATCGTTGCAAAACAGTAGTTTTCCAGATATATTTCCAGGTTCCCGTAGAACCGCTGCATCAACCCTTTTACCTAGCACATGCCCGACACCGAAACCCTAACCGGCACGACCGATCACGCGCTAACGGCGCGGGAGAAGCGCGACATGCAACGCGCGCAGCTCCGGCCGCTTGCCAACCTCCGCCCAGAGCTCTACGACGAGGACGACTACTCGCAAGACGAGCTAGAGTCCATGATGGCGATGTACAACGGCACCATGGCGTCCATCGAGGAAGGCGAGATAGTCAGCGCCAAGGTCCTCGATATTCGGGACAACATGGTAATCCTGGACATCGGCTTCAAGTCGGAAGGCACGATTCCGTTCGAAGAGTTCAAGGACATGCCCGAACTGAAGGCGGGCGATCAGGTCGAAGTTCTCCTCGAGCATCTCGAGGACATGGAAGGATCCGTCGTGCTTTCCAAGAAGAAGGCCGACTTCATGCGCGTCTGGGAGCGTATCCGCGTTGCGTATGAGAACGACCAGCCGGTTGCCGGCATTCTCACCAAGAAGATCAAGGGTGGCGTTGTTGTCGATCTCATGGGTGTTGATGCCTTCCTTCCTGGCTCGCAGATCGCACTTCGTCGCGTTCCGAACGTCGATGAGCTTCTGTCTCAGACATTCGATTTCAAGATCATCAAGCTCAACAAGCGTCGCCGCAACATCGTTGTATCGCGTCGCGTGATTCTCGAGCAGGAGCGTGCAGGCAAGCGCGAGCGCTTGATGAAGGAGCTCCAGAAGGATCAGATCCGAAAGGGTATCGTCAAGAACATCACCGACTTCGGTGCATTCATCGATCTCGGCGGCGTCGACGGTCTGTTGCACATCACCGACATGTCGTACGGCCGGGTCACGCATCCGTCCGAGATGGTCGCGATTGGTCAGGAAGTTGAAGTCAAGGTTCTCGATATCGATTGGGAGCGCGAGCGCATCTCGCTCGGCCTCAAGCAGCTCCAGAGTTACCCGTGGCAGGATGTGGCCGACAAGTACCCGGTCGGCACCCGCGTCTCTGGCAAGGTCGTTTCGATTACCAACTACGGCGCGTTCATCGAGTTGGAGCCAGGCATCGAAGGGCTCGTTCATATCAGCGAGATGAGCTGGACTCGCAACGTCCGTCATCCAAGCAAGATCGTTTCCATCGGCGAGACCATCGAGGCAGTCGTGCTCAAGGTCGATCCATCGGAAGAGAAGATCTCGCTAGGCATGAAGCAGACGGAAGAAGATCCATGGATGACGCTTCCGCAGCGCTACCCTATCGGCATGCGCCTGACGGGCAAGGTTCGCAACCTCACTAGCTTCGGTGCATTCGTCGAGATCGAACCTGGCATCGATGGTCTGATTCACGTCTCCGATATGAGCTGGACGCGCCGCGTGCAGCATCCTTCGGAAGTGATCAAGAAGGGCGATACGGTGGACGTGGTGGTGCTCAACATCGATCCGGAGAACAAGCGCATCTCGCTCGGCCTCAAGCAGGCCGTCGAGGATCCGTGGCTCCGTATTGGCGAAACGTATCCGGTCGGTACGGAACTTCGTGGACACGTCGTTCGCCTGATGGATAAGGGCGTAGTTGTCGATATCGGCAACGATATCGAAGGCTTCGTTCCGAACAGCCAGCTCAACTTCGGCAATCCGGTCAACAGTCCCGCAGACATTGTCTACGAGGAAATGAACCTGGATCTTCGAGTGCTTGAAGTGGATCCGATCCATCGCCGCATTGTGCTCGCAGTCACCGCAATTCCAGAGGAGCAGCCACCGCGTCCGGCAGAGCCGTCCAAGGTGATCCCGATGGAGACCGAAGAGTACAGCGTGTCGGATTATGCAGCCGAGATACCGGCGGTCCTTCCGACAACATACGACGAAGAGTAATTAATGAGCATGCGCGATAAGCTCGCGCTTCTCGAGCAACGCCGCGCCGAGTCTGAACTCGGTGGCGGCGTTGCTCGTATAGAGGCACAGCACAGGAAGGGCAAACTATCCGCAAGAGAACGCATCGATCTGCTGCTGGATGAAGGCTCGTTCACCGAGCTGGATCGATTCGTCATTCATCGCAGCAGCGACTTCGGATTGGCAGAACAGAGGTACTATGGCGATGGTGTAATTACAGGTTGGGGGCGGATCAACGGTCGCCTCGTGTACGTATTTTCGCAGGACTTCACCGTATTCGGTGGCTCACTTTCGGAATCGTTTGCGGAAAAGATTGTGAAGGTCATGGACCTCGCGCTTCGCAACGGGGCACCGATAATCGGGCTGAACGACTCGGGTGGTGCACGGATACAGGAAGGCGTCGTCTCACTGGGTGGATACGCAGAGATTTTTCTCCGCAACACGCTGGCATCTGGTGTGATACCACAGATTTCCGCGATCCTCGGCCCGTGTGCCGGAGGCGCCGTATACTCGCCCGCCATTACGGACTTTACGTACATGGTGCGCCACACGTCGTACATGTTCGTGACCGGCCCAAATGTTGTAAAGACCGTGACGCATGAAGAGGTCACGATGGACGAACTTGGCGGCGCCGACACGCACGAGATGAAGTCAGGGGTATCGCACTTCACGTCGGACAGCGAGCCGGAATGTATTGCAAGCATCCGCGATCTGATGCGCTACATACCTTCGAACAATGTCGACGAACCGCCACGCGGTGCAGGCACTGATCCCCGCGACCGGCGCGACGAGGCGTTACTCGACATCGTACCCGACAACGCGAACAAACCTTACGACATGAAGGACATTCTTCATCGGGTGATCGACGACGGAGAGTTCTACGAAGTACAGCGCAACTTCGCAGAGAACATCATCTGCGGATTCGCACATCTTGGCGGATTCAGCGTCGGTATCGTAGCCAATCAGCCGGCGATGCTGGCTGGTGTTCTCGACATCAACGCGTCGGTGAAGGCGGCGAGGTTCATACGCTTCTGTGATGCGTTCAATATTCCAATCGTGACGTTCGAGGACGTACCGGGCTTCCTGCCAGGAGTGGCTCAGGAGCACGGTGGAATCATCAAGCATGGCGCGAAGTTGCTGTTCGCCTACTGCGAAGCTACGGTGCCGAAGCTGACCGTGATAACGCGAAAAGCGTACGGTGGTGCATACGACGTTATGAGTTCGAAGCACATCCGCGGCGACTTCAACGTGGCTTGGCCCACAGCCGAGATTGCCGTGATGGGACCCAAGGGCGCTGTCGAAATCCTTTTCCGGAAGGACATTGCCGATAGTGACGATCCTGCTGCTTCGACGGACAGGAAAATCGCAGAGTACGTCGATAAATTTGCGCATCCGTACGTCGCTGCGGGCCGGGGATACATCGACGACATCATAGATCCCCGCGAGACTCGACCGGCTTTGATCAATGCTCTTGAGAGCCTGCAAGGCAAGCGGGACAAAAACCCTCCCAAGAAGCACGGGAATATCCCGCTCTGATGTTTGATTCAGTTCTTATCGCGAACCGCGGCGAGATTGCGCTGCGTGTTATCCGTGCATGCCGCGAGCTCGGTGTGCGTTCGATTGCCGTTTACAGCGACGCGGATAAGGGTGCGCCTCACGTACGTGCCGCCGACGCTGCCGTCAACATTGGCCCGGCGCCGTCATCGGAGAGCTACCTCCTCGGTGATCGCATCATCCAGGCTGCGATCAGCGAAGGTGCGCAGGCCATTCACCCGGGCTACGGATTTCTGTCCGAACGTGAGTGGTTCGCGCGAGCCGTACGCGATGCGGGGCTCGTATTTATCGGGCCGCCTGCAGAAGCAATTGCCGCAATGGGAAGCAAGCCGGCCGCACGCACACTTGCGGTTGCGCACGGCGTCCCGGTTGTTCCCGGTACTACTGAATCGATCGAGGACGCAGCACACGCAGCTATGATTGCAGCAGAGTTCGGCTATCCCGTGCTCCTGAAAGCCGCAGCAGGCGGCGGCGGAAAGGGAATGCGCGTGGTACGCGAGGCGTCCGAGATTGCCGCGTCGTTCGATGCCGCTCGTCGCGAGGCGAAGAACGCGTTTGGCGATGATGCCATATATCTCGAGAAGTACATCGAAGGCCCTCGCCATGTCGAAATCCAGTTGATCGCCGACATGCACGGGAACGTGATTCACCTGGGCGAGCGCGAGTGTTCTGTTCAGCGCCGTCATCAGAAGATGATCGAGGAAGCACCCAGTGTAGCGGTGAGCCCGGCACTGAGGGCGGAAATGGGAGCGACCGCTGTTCGCGCTGCGCGCGCTGCCGGTTACGTGAACGCGGGCACCTGCGAATTTCTCCTCGATCGGGACGGCAAGTACTACTTCCTCGAGATGAATACGCGCTTGCAGGTTGAACATCCAGTGACGGAGCTTGTCTCCGGTATCGATCTGGTGCAGTGGCAGCTCCGCGTCGCATCGGGCGAGCCGCTCGGATTTACGCAGGGAGACATTTCGCCGAACGGATGGGCAATCGAATGCCGCATCACAAGCGAAGACCCCGCAAATGATTTCCTGCCGTCCACAGGGCGTGTATCGTTTCTGCATCTTCCCTCGGGACCGGGGGTCCGGTGGGATGGCGGGATCGAGGTCGGTAGCCAGGTATCGCTGCACTACGATCCGATGCTTGCCAAGTTGATCGTTCACGCGCCAACTCGATTGCTTGCGATTGAGCGGATGCATCGCGCGCTGTCCGAACTTGTTATTACGGGCATCGAGACATCGCGGGAGTTTCACCTTCGTGTCATGGAAGATGCTGAGTTCCGGGCTGGTGAAATCGAAATCCAGTGGCTGGAACGCCGGCTCGATTCGCTAACCACTGATCCTGGTACAGCCGATGGAGCGCGACTTGCCGCACTCGCTGGCGCTCTCTTGGCCGGTTCGGAGTCGGGTGTAAGGCTGGATGTCTCGTCGGCCGCAGGAAACGCCATGTCCGCGTGGCAGCGCGTAGCAAGGCTCGAATCGCTGGCATAGTGCCGCGGACAGTCAGTCTCTCCATTGATGCGATCGCAGCGGGCGGCGACGGCGTCGCGCGCAATGATGGTCTGGTTGTGTTCGTTCCGCGCACGGCTCCTGGCGATGTGATCACAGCAAGTGTCGCGGGGAAGGGTCACTTCGCGCGCGGCACTCTGCGGACGGTTCAACGGCCCTCTCCGGATCGCACCGATCCGCAGTGCCCGCACTATACGCGAGAGAACTGCGGCGGCTGTCAGATCCAGCATATGCAGTACGCATCGCAACTCCTCGCGAAGCAGCGCATCATTGTTGACGCGATGACACGGATAGGCAAGCGTGAGATTGCGCCGCCAGAAGTGGTTCCGAGCACTGACGAGTGGCGCTATCGCACCAAGCTCACTCTCGCGATGCGCAGACGACCCGCTGGTTGGATCGCTGGTTTGCACCCGTACGATGATCCCGGGCGCGTGTTCGCTCTTGCCGACTGCCCGATCACTGACCGCAGAGTTGTTTCGACATGGCGAGAGATCCTTGCGGCGTCGACCTTCTTTCCGAACGAGTCGACGCTTCGTGGGAGTGTACGCTGGACCGCAGACGGCGCTACCTTCGTGCTCATCGGCGCTACTCGCTGGGGCGCGCACTCCGCGTTTTTCGAAGCTGTCCCGACTCTCGCCGCGCTTTACTGGCAACCGGAGGAAGCACCACGCGTCTTGCTCGGAGACCGCCGTATTCTCCCGACTCCAGCGGCGTCGTTCGCGCAGGTGAATCCGACAGTTGCCAATCTTGTGCGCGGCTTTGTGCGTGACGCGGTGATGTCGTTCAAGCCGGAAAACGTGATCGACGCGTATTCCGGGGCCGGCGATCTTGCGGCGGAATTGGCTGTGCGCGGCGTCACCGTGACGGCAATCGAGCTCGATCCTGATGCGGCCCGGTGGGCGGAGCAGCGACTTCCTCCGCCATCTCGTTCGATCGCCGGAAGGGTCGAACAGGTGGTTCCGCGACTCGCAGCCGCAGATGTCGTCGTTCTTAATCCGCCCAGGAGCGGCGTACACGCAGACGTTGCACAGCACCTGGAAGACACGCACAACGCGCGTGCTATTGTTTACGTCAGTTGCGACCCGGCGACCCTCGCGCGTGATGTCGCCCGCTTGCCGGGCTATGACATACAATCTGTGCGTGCATTCGACATGTTTCCCCAAACCGCTCACGTTGAAACGGTCTGCGTACTGACTTTGAATGAACGCGCTACTCGGAGTGCATGATGAAATATCTGGTTGATGTGAACGGGGCTCGGGAGGCCGTTACCACCGACGGTGGCGCCGCACGCGTTTCAGGATCGGAGGCAAGCGCCACGCTCGATCCAGCCGATGGAATCCCGGTCCGAACTCTTCGGTTAGGCGATCGCGTTGTTCGAGTGGTCGTGCACTCTCGCGAAGGCAGAGGGCGCTATACGCTCGACATAGATGGTCACCGTTATCATGTCGAGGCGCTCGGCGAGCGAGTGCGAGCGATTCAGGAACTGGCCGCGAAGTCCGCTCCGCCAGCTGGACCGGCCCCCGTTATTGCACCGATGCCTGGCTTGATCGTCCGCGTGAACGTTGCCGTGGGTGACACCGTTGTCGCGGGTCAGGGTGTGCTTGTGATGGAAGCGATGAAAATGGAAAACGAGCTGCGCGCATCAGCCGCGGCGACGGTCAAGGCCGTGCGCGTGGTGCAGGGCACAGCCGTCGAGAAGGGGACGGTGTTGATCGAGCTGGAGTAGCTGGGTCGCTACCTCGTCCACACGTATATCACACCACATTCCGAATCGGTAAGGCTCGCGGGGGTCTCGGCGCCGTCCTTGTAGATCTCGATTGCCGCGATGTCTTGCGGTGAAATGGTTTCCAGGCTGCCCGTCGCAGCGGCGAGATTAGCCGGCGCACCAGGCGCCAATGTACCGCTTAGGAGCACGCCATCGACCGCTACTGCCATCCCCGTAGTGCATGCGTTCCCATTGATAGTCTGCACCCCGCGTGCGCTACGAACCACGTACTCATGGCCTACTTTTGCCACTGAAACGCCGGCGACATGCCGGAAGATGTCCGTCGTCCTGACCGCATGGAACTTCTCGATCTGGTCGGCGGTCAGGTACGTTCCGATGCCTGTGCGCATCCGATCCGCGACGCCCGGCGGAAGATGCACCAGCTCTCCGCTCACAGCTTGTATCGTTATCCCCGAAAGCGCGATTGGAAACGGCTCGACAACCGCGTCGACCGAAGTTGTAGCGTTTGCATCAACAACTACCGATACCGTGAGCGGCAGTATGCCAAGCCGGCGGAACCGAATCAGATGCGGGCCCGCGGGAATACTGTCGACGCGGAAAGCGCCTCCAGCGCCACTCCGCGTGCTGATCGCGGATTTATCGACAGAAATGATTTCCACGCCGCGAAGTGATGCTCCGTTCACATCGCGCACACTTCCGTCGATTGCGCCCCAGGAAACCTTGGTGACGTTGTTGGTGTGTGCGGCGGACACCTGCGCCGACGCACGGGCTGCAGCAACCACCAGGGTCGCGCTCGAGAACAACAACGCCGCAATTATGGCGCGTGCATGGCGCATCATCCATCCTCTGGGAGGAAAATCGTGGGGCGCGCCGGTTGGGCGCTGTCCCAGGATTGCCCGTAAGAATGTAGCGTTGGCGGTCTCTGCACGCCACGTCCATGCCCCGGAGTTCCACGGGTCAACACCTTCGACATCAGCGAAGCCCGTGCAACAAAAAGACAGGTGCCCGCCAATCCCACTGGCGGGCACCTTGTGAATTGCAAGTACAAGCTCGTTACGGTGTCGCGCTGAGCGCCGTCCCGTACTTCGCATTGATCGCTGCAATCAAATCACCCACCAGTGCCCGATTCGCCACCACAGTCGGGTGAATTCCGTCGAGCGAAATGCAGGGCCCGAAGGGCTGGGTTGCGTTTGCCAGGTTGGGGACGGTGCTTATGCATCCGGCCGCCTTGAGCGACTGCAGCAACGGGTTGGGATCGTAATACGCCCAGCCGTTGGCGCTTGCCTGGCTCTGGATGAACGTGTTGTACGATGCAACACTCGCTGCGAGACTCGCCTGTTCTGTCGCGTCCAGAATGAAGATGTTACCGACGGGAGTTCCCGGAATCGAATTGGGTGCACATCCAA
>JBDTAW010000051.1:0-3078 GCA_039924445.1 Gemmatimonadaceae bacterium | reverse complement strand
AACGGCAAGGGCTCCGGTGACATGCTCGACGCGATGGTGGCGCTGCTCCCGGAGTCGGATGAGGAGGAAACAGAGGCGATTCGCGTCGCTGTTGTCGGCCGCCCGAATGTCGGCAAGTCTTCTCTCGTCAATCGCATGCTTGGAGAGGAACGCCTCGTTGTGAACGACGTCGCGGGTACCACGCGCGACGCGATCGATACTCCGTTCAAATATCACGGACGCGATTTCATATTCGTCGATACAGCCGGCTTGCGTCGTCAGGCTCGCATCGAGGACGGGATAGAGTTCTATTCGTCATTGCGTACGCGACGTGCGATCGAACGAGCTGACGTCTGCATTCTCGTGATCGATGCTGTCGAGGGGTTGCATAATCAGGATCTCAAGATCGCGACGATGGCGTGGGATTCCGGTCGAGCTCTCATAGTCGTCGTCAACAAGTGGGATCTGAAGGAAAAGGAGAACAACACCGCGGCCAAGTTCGAGAAGGATATTGTTGAGAAGGTTCCGTACCTGGGCTTCGTGCCTTGGGTCTTCACATCGGCCCTGACCGGGCAGCGTGTGACCAGACTGTTCGATCTCATTCTGCAGGTCGAGTCCGAACGGGAGAAGAGAATCTCGACGTCGGACATAAACGACACCTTGCAGAGTTTACTCGCGCGGCGCCAGCCACCGCAGGCGGCGGGCCGCGAGATCAAACTCAACTACGCAACGCAGGTCGAGACAGCGCCGCCAACGATTGCCGTATTTGGTAACCACCCGGAACTTGTACAGGAACACTACATTCGCTTTCTGCACAATGGCTTCCGGGCGGCATACGGATTTACCGGTAACCCGCTGAATATCGTGCTGCGTCGCAAATCGGCCTAAGGCCTAAATGGAGCCGATCCATCTTTCAGTTGCCGTTGCCATCGTTGTAGCATACGTGGCGGGTTCCATACCATCCGCCTATCTTGCCGGAAAGTGGCATGGAGTGGATCTCAGGAAACATGGTTCGGGCAATCTCGGCGCGACCAACGTTGTGCGCGTGCTGGGAATCCGCACAGGTGCCCTCGTCTTCATCGTTGATACGCTCAAGGGATTCCTCCCCGTCTTCTATCTGCCAGCACTGACCGGAACGCTTCACCCGGAGATAGTTAGCCTCACGCTTGGTGCGGCGGCGATCCTCGGTCACGTTCGCCCGATCTTCCTGCTTGGACAAAAGGGCGGGAAGGGCGTCGCAACAGCGGGTGGCGTTTTTCTGGGCGTGGCGTGGTTGCCTGCAGTAATCGCGATCGTGGTGTGGATTATCGTATTCGCCACATCGCGATACGTCAGCGTTGCGTCGCTCATCGCGGCGGCTTCGCTTCCAATAGCGTTTCTCGTTACTGGCAGACCCGTTTCGGATCCGTATTTTATGGCTTCCGTGGTTGTGGCGATATTCGTTTTCTTTACGCACAGAGCGAACATCGGGCGTCTGCGGCGCGGTGAAGAGCACCGCTTCGGACGCCGGAGTGATGCAGCAACTGACGCTGTGTCGGTGCACCCTGACGTGAAGAAGGTGTCGCAGTGAATTGTGCCGTTCTCGGAGCTGGCGCGTGGGGCGCATCGCTCGCAGACCGCCTCGCACGGAACGGACACAGCGTTCGCATCTGGGCATACGAACCGGAAGTCGCGGATTCAATCAACAGCTCGCACACGAATCGCTTTCTGGACGGCATTTCGCTCGCACCGTCCCTTACGGCATCATCCGAAATCAGGGATGTGGTCACTGGCGCCGAATTCGTCGTTCTCGTAGCTCCGTCGCATGTCACGCGAGCAGTTGCTGAGGCAGCGCAACCATACCTCAGGCGCGAAGCGGTAGTGGTGGTGGCGTCGAAGGGGATCGAGCAGCACACGCTTGCCAGGATGAGTCAGATTGCGGCCGATGTGTTCGATCGCGGCGGCGTTGTTGCGCTATCAGGTCCAACATTCGCAGCAGAGGTAGTGCGCGGGCAACCGACAGCGATTGTCGCGGCATGCGCCGATCTCGCCATCGCGGAACGGGTCCAGCGACTCTTTCACGTACCCGCGTTCCGCGTCTACACCCAGCACGATATTGTCGGGGTCGAGCTTGGAGGCGCCGTCAAGAATGTCATGGCACTGGCGACTGGCGTTGCTGAAGGACTTGAGCTTGGCTTTAATGCACGCGCTGCCCTGATCACGCGAGGTCTGGCTGAGATGACGCGCCTCGGAGTCGCTCTTGGCGCCGATCCTGCTACGTTTGCAGGACTGGCCGGCGTTGGCGATCTCGTGCTCACATGTACCGGTCTTCTCAGCCGTAATCGTGCGCTCGGCGTCGAGATAGGACGTGGGAAAACGCTTGATGAAGCGCTGACTGGACGAGAGACGGTCGCCGAAGGCGTAATTACAACGCGGTCGGCCAAGGCACTCTCCGACCGAGTTGGTGTAACGATGCCGATCGTTGACGCAGCATTTTCTGTACTGTTCGAAGGACAGTCGCCGCGTGACGCGATCGTGGAATTGATGAACCGTGACCCGCGCCCAGAGCGCGACGACTGACGGGAGATATCGTGGCCACAATACCAGTTCGAGAGTTCTTCTCAATCGGAGACGTGTGCGATCTCACCGATCTGAAGCCGCACGTGCTTCGGTACTGGGAGAGCCAGTTTCGCTTTCTTCACCCAGCCAAGAATCGTTCGGGCAACCGGGTGTATCAACGCCGCGAAGTCGAGTTAATAATGCTGGTGAAGGATCTGTTGTACGTCGACAAATACACCATTGAAGGTGCGCGCGCCCGGGTCGAAGAGTTTCGGAAGAATGGCGAACTCAAGACTGCAGCCCGCGACGCACTCGAAGCATCGACGGTCGATTCGCTCGAGTCAGATCTGCAGAAGGTAGTCGCCGCGCTCGACGGCACCGATCTGGAAGATCCGGCTCCTGAAGACGAACAGGGTGAACTGGGAGTAGGCGAGTGATCTCTGGAACCGATACGCCCCGGGTGACCGGCGTGCCGGTGTGCGTCGTGCCAGCCTTCAATGCTTCACAAACGGTCGCCGCCGTGGTGACCGCGGTGCGACGGCATCTAGGCAGTGTCTTCGT
>JBDTAW010000050.1:0-6906 GCA_039924445.1 Gemmatimonadaceae bacterium | reverse complement strand
CACGGATGAGCTATCGCTGGAACTCCAAGTGATCGCGCGGCCAGAGAGAGTGTTGCCGCGCGAGTCCAACACCTCAGCCGTAAGCGACCGCGTCTGATTGTTCCGGAGCGAAACTGTCGCCGGAGTCACACGGACACTGGCTGCTGCAATAGTTGGCGGTGGCACGGTAACCGTGACCGTCGCTGTGCCGCTCTTTCCCTCACTCGTTGCTGCAATGACAGCAGTGCCAGCCGCGACCGCGGTGACGGTGCCGCTGGTCGAAACCGTGGCCACAGTCGGTGTGCTCGTCGTCCACGTGATCGTACGACCGGACAGACTGGTCCCAGACGAGTCGCGTAGCGTGGCCGAGAGGGGCGACGCGGTCCCAACTTCCAGATTCAGACTTGATGGAGCGAGCGTCACCGAGGCTACCGGCGGCGGAGTCACAACGATCTGAGCGGTGCCCGCCTTGCCTTCACTTGTAGCGTTTATGGTCGTGCTTCCAGCGGCAACGGCGGTCACGAGCCCGAGGGCGCTCACAGTCGCGATGGACGGATTTGCAGAGGACCAAACCAACGCCCGTCCACTCAATACATTGCCATTTGCATCGGTAGCGACGGCTGTAAGGGAAACGGTACGCCCGGCTACAAGTGTTGCCGAGCCGGGCGTGACAGCTACTGACGCCACCGGGCTCAAAGTCACAATGACGGACGCCGACGCCGTCTTTCCTTCGCTCGCACCCGTTATCGTCGCGGTTCCAGCGCTGACACCGGTAACTGTGCCACTACCGTCGACTGTCGCGATTTGCGGCGCGCTGGTCGCCCAGACGACAGAACGCCCGGTAAGTACCTGACCCGTCGCATCATACGCAATTGCCTGCAGTGCGACGGTCGTGCCTACGGTGACATTCGCCTGCGCGGGGAGAATGGCAATCGATGCCAGTGCGACTGGCACCACGGCGACTGGAACAACTGCGGATTGGCCACCAGCACTCGCCGCAATCTGTGTCGAACCGAGTGCCTTTCCGGTAACCACGCCAGTGGTTGTCACTGTCGCGACGGTGGAATCGAGGCTCGACCAGAACACAGTTGCGCCGGGCACAATCTGACCGGCGACGTCGTGAACTTCTGCCTGCAGCGCAAACTGCGATCCTACTGCAACTGCAGGTGGCGCACTCGGTGTTATCGCGATCGACGCTGCTGTGCCGGCAGGTGGGGGTGCTACCGAGTCGGATGCAGAGCCCCCGCACGCGAGTACCCCGACCGCGACCGTTCCTATGGTGAACGCGACCGCACGATGTCCCGACGCCGCGAACCTCGTCCTCAAGCCGACGACAGCCTCGTGGAAGCGGGTCGCAGCTGACATCGAGTCAACTCGCCATGAAGCGAAGGGCTACTTCGCCGAGCTCGATCCTGTCGCCGTCAGAAAGCGGCTGCGTCCCGGTACCATTCACAAGCGCACGGCTGTTGACGAGGACCGGATTCGTTGCTGAGAGGTTGGTGATCGTCCACTGTCCGTCGACGAATTCGATTTGCGCGTGCCGCCGACTCACCGACGGGGAGCGCAGCGTAATGTGGCGTGGCGCGCGACCGGGTTGGCGTCCAACGAGAATCCGGGTACGTTCACCCGCCGTGCCGACGAGATGAAGCTCCCTGCCAGCCGATTCTCCCGACAAAACCTCAAGATGCGCCGGGAGCGCTTGTAGCGTTTCCGCCGAACTCTCTCTCAGCGTCAGCGTCGCGTTTCCGTCCTGCTCGCGCGGCATGGGCCGACCACGCGATGGCTCGTCCCACGTCTCGAGTTGCTGATCGAACTCGGCGTTTCCGGGTTCCGTTGTCGCCAGTTCAGCTCGTTGCTCAGCTGCCGGGACGGTCTCTCTGATCACGCCCGCTGGTATAATGTCCGCGGCGCCGGCTGATGTGGGGATTATCAGCGATGGAAGCGGCGCGCGCCGGCGCTTCTCTCTCCTCCGGAGCAGGCGGCTGTTACGGCTGATCCACACGACTCCGGCGCCGATCGTGAGAAGAAACAAAGGTACGACTATCGCTACAAATTCCATCTGAGCACTCTTGGGTCTTTGTGTGCCGATTCAAGGTGCGGGGCCCTTCCTCCCTTATTGCACAACCTGGGCCCGATCGCTCAGGCTCACAGTTCTTTTTCGTAAAATCCGTGTGCGGTCATGTTCGAACGATCGTTCGCGGCGGTGTGCGCGAATTTGGAGTCTGTTCATCCGCTCGATCCACCGGCTTGGCACAGTCGTCGCCCGGCGGTGAAAGCTGCGATCGGGTGAGTAAACAACAATGGGAGTCGAGACCGCGAACGGTCTCGACTCCCATTGTTATTTACAGTGTGGTACTCTGGCTTATCAGCCTCTTCTGCCTCTCGCTGCAGCCGGTGGCGAGTCCTGAATATCGTATTCCGCAGGTGGTGTTGAACCCAGGAGATAGCGGACGAAATAATCCCAGCGCCGACGCATCATGTAGTTCGATGCAGATGCGTAGCCGTGTCTCGCGTTTGGAATGACGAGCTCGTCAAAGTCCTTGTTCGCCTTGATCAGTGCATCCACAACGAGGAACGTGTTCGACGGCGGAACGTTGTCGTCCGTGGAACCGTGCACGAGCAGCAGATGGCCCTTGAGATTGTGCGCTACGGTCTGATTGGCTTCCTGCGTGTAATTGTCGGTGCCGTCCGCGTTCTTCACGAGAAGGCCCTGGTAACGTTCTCCCCAGTCATCCTCGTAGTTGCGTTGATCGTGATTGCCTGACTCGGCGATTCCGACCTTGAAGAAATCAGGATAGCGGAACATCGCATCGGCCGTTGCGAATCCACCGCCTGAGTGACCGTAGATGCCGGCCTTGTCGATGTCGATCCAGGAATAGCGTTGTGCGAGTTCCTTCATCGTCGCGACCTGATCGGGAAGCGTGTTGTCGCGTCCCATTGCGCCGTAGTACGCATCGTGGAAACTCTTCGACCTGTTCGGAGTTCCCATTCCGTCGACAGTGACGACGACGAATCCGAGTTCAGCAAGCGCCTGACGATCGCTGCGTGCAGTAGCGAAGCTCCGCGAACCGACGCTACCTGACTGCGGTCCCGGATACGGGTTGTTGATGATCGGATATTTTTTGGTCGAGTCGAAGTTGGTCGGACGGAACATCAATCCGTAAAGTTTTGTCTTGCCGTCATGCGCTGTAACCGTGAATGGAATCGGCGGCTTCCAGCCAGCTGCTACCAGTCGGGAAATGTCCATCCGACCGAGCTGCATGAGGACGCTGCCCGATGCATTACGCAGCACGACTTTGGGTGGAACGTCCGGTGTCGAGTAGGTGTCGATGATGTAACGGCCGTCTGGTGACAGCTGGATCGAATGGTCGCCGGTATCTGGTGTCAGTGACTTCCAGCCCGTCCCGTTGACGTTCACGCTGTAGAAGTGGCGGAAGTATGGATCTTCGCCAGGATTGCGACCGAGAGCCTGAACGACGAGTGATTTGGACTTGTCGTCGACGCGCTCGATTCCGGTGACGGGGCCTTCACCGGTTGTAATCTTGTTGATCAACTTCCCGGTGTTGAGATCATAGGCGTACAGTTGACCCCAGTTGTCGCGCTCGGACGACCAGATGATCGTGTGTTCCGGCCACATGATGCGCCAGCCGGCGATTGACTCGAACTGCGTTGCTGGCATGCCATCTTCGAATAGCGTGCGCACGGCACCGTTGTTCGCATCCGCGATCTTGACGGTTGCGCTCTTGTGATCGCGCGGAGTGCTGACGTATGCGAGCTGTGATCCGTCCGGATTCCAGATGAGGTCCGACATGCTGATGTTGTCGCCGAGCATCGCGCGGTGGAAATCCGGCGGCGACTGAATGCGAATGACTTTCGCGGTCGGTACGTCGATGATGACGCGCGAGATCATGGAGATCACGCTGTCGCCGGGGTACGCGCCTTTCCAGTGTTGCAGATGCGAGTGACCGACACGAGTATCGAGGAGATACATGTCGCCGACGTGACGATCGTCTTGTTGCTGCGTGGCGATCTTTTTGGAATCAGGCGACCAGAGCACGATCGGGTTGTCGCTGTGTACCCAGCCCGCATTGTCGGTGGCGTAGCCGTAGTTCTCAACGCCGTCGGTAGTGAGTTGCCGTTCCTTGCCCGTTGCGACGTCGCGAACCCAGAGATTCCAGTCGCGGATGAAAGCGATGCTCTTGCCGTCGGGCGAGAGACCGGGGGGAGGTCCAAAACGACCGGCGGCTGGCGTTGCTGGTACCTCGATCGAGTTGCAGCTTCCGCCGCCGACGTCGCAGTTCCAATGGTGACTGCCGATGTCGAGTACGACGTGTTTGCCATCGGCCGACAGTTCTGCGCGTTGCGCCGGGATGTTACGTGGATCGATTGTGCCGGCGCCGGCCTTGGTGAGCGCGGCGGCCATTTCAGGCGCTTTGAAGAGCGCGACGCTCGTCTTTTTTGCCGGATCAACGAGCATCCACTCGGCGCCGCCTGCAGTTGTGTTTCGGTAGTAGAACCTGTCATCTGGTAGCCACGTCGCTCTAACAACTCCGCCGCTGACGAGTGAGTTGGTATTGGGCGCGAGCATCTTCACCGCCTGGTCGTAATCGGCGGTGGTGAGGACACGTTGTGCCTGGAGAGCGGGTGCGGCCCCAATGAGGGCTCCGAGAATGGCGAGTCGGAGGTGTGCGCTTCTGATATGCATGGTCATGCGGGGGAGAGAGGAACCGGGACGTGTGTCCTCCAATATTATGGCCGAGGCGATTCGTTTGTTGGGGAGCCCATGGAATGGGTCGTCAAGGCGAACCACTTTCAGCCCGGTCCGAGGGGTATTCCGGGATGGCAGAGTGCGATATATCCCGGATTTGACATGGCTCTTGACAATAGCTGTTATAACACGCATTATTAAGCATGTCGATCGACCTGAAGGACGAGATCAAGCAGCGCAAGCCGTTCGCAAGCAAGGATGCGGAGGCGCTGCTTTCGATACTTCGGACGGCGACAATTCTGGAACATGATCAGAACGAAGCGTTGAAGCCGTATGGCGTGACGGCAACGCAGTATAATGTGCTCCGGATACTTCAGGGTGCGGGCGAGAGCGGACTGTGCGGACGCGATATCGCGGAGCGGTTGATTTCTAAGGTGCCGGACGTTTCCCGGTTGCTGGATCGGATGGACGATATCGAGCTGGTCACGCGTGAGCGGGATCCCGAGGATCGGCGTCATGTCACAGCGCGCATCTCGGCGAAGGGTCGACAGGTGCTGGTGGATGCTACGCCGGCGTTGGAAATCGTTGGGCGGAAGCGCTTCAAGAACGTCGATTCGGACGCCGCGACGTTGCTCATCAAGGCGCTGGGGGCGATACGCAATTCAAGTTGATTTTTTTTTGAAGTAATAGATGTTACAACAATCACTGTTATACCATTTACCGGAACGGGGGAAAAGAAAAAATGAACACCACACTGATTGATGCTTCGACATTCAGCATTGGGCTTCTCGTGGCGCGGGTTGTAATCGGCTTGATGATGGCAGCGCATGGCAGCCAGAAATTGTTTGGCTGGTTTGGCGGGTATGGACTCGCCGGCACTGCGGGTTTCTTCGATTCGCTCGGCTTTCGGCCAGGGCGCTTTTTTGCGACACTTGCGTCCGGAACGGAAGTGACAAGCGGCATACTGGTAGCACTTGGTCTTTTTGGTCCGCTCGGACCGGCGTTGATGATCTCCGTGATGATCGTCGCGGCAGTAAGCATGCACTGGAAGAACGGAATATTCGCCGCCACAAGCGGTATCGAGGTTCCGTTGCTGTACGGAACTATCGCAGCTGCACTGCTTCTCACAGGACCTGGGCTGTACTCGCTCGACGCCGCGCTCGGACTCGGCGCACTCTCTACTCCAGTATTGCAGTGGGGCGCGCTCGCGATCGGACTTGTCGGCGGAATCGGCAATCTTCTCGCAAGGCGACCAGTAGTTGCATAGTACCAGGAGAGAATGAGCCGACACGTCGGCCCATCCAATTCGAGTGGCGTTCAAACAAAACCGCAGTCGGTGACGACTGCGGTTTTGTTGCACATACGACGATGTAATCGAGACGTAATCCGCGTTTCACGTCACGCTAATGTGTCGATCACCAATGGCTAACCTGACGCTCGTACGTTGACGGCGTGCGAGACAGCCGAAGATTCGGTCAGGATGCTCGTACCACGGCGGACATACGACTCACCTGGCGAGGTTGCATGTGATACGCGCACTGACCTTAGGGCTTCTTGTCGTTGCATTGGATTGTACTGCTATCGTCTCGGCTCGCGCGCAGAGCGGAACGCTGGTTAGCGGGAGAGCGGTCGATTCAACAGGAGTCGGCGTGAGAGCATTGATCATCGCCCGATCCGTAGTGGACAGCGGTGTAGAGTTGGGGCGCGGCACGAGCGATTCCGCGGGACACTTCGCCGTCAAACTCAATGGATTGCCCGGCAGAGTGTTGTTGGAAGCAATCGTCTCAGGAAGTCGCGCGGCGCGTGTTGAACTGGACTCCGCTGCCGTCCGAAGATCAAAAGAAGAACCCGTTGTACTTCGCTTAAGATCTCCGCATCCTCTGGCTCCGGTGCGAGTGCAGGCTCGATACCAGAAAAGACCGTCGGTTTACAACTTCATGGAGTCGGAGCCCAGTACACGAGTAGAATCGATCAACCCGGCCACAACGCAGTGGCTCGATCCCCTCTCGATGGGGGATATTGCGGCCGTGTTCCGAGCTGTACCCGACATGCTCGTCAACGCGGACGGCTCGGCGAGCCTGCTCGGCGCACCGTCGTCTGCAAATCAGTTGCAACTCGGAGGAATGAAGGTCCCGGCGGGGTTAGTCATCGGATTGACCGGAGCGAGCGTCACCGGTTCACCATGGGACATAACGATCGGTGGCGCATCCGGCGCAACC
>JBDTAW010000049.1:0-6961 GCA_039924445.1 Gemmatimonadaceae bacterium | reverse complement strand
GTGACATTTGTCGAGAAGCCGTGGGGCCACGAAGTGATCTGGGCTCAAACGCCACTGTACGTGGGCAAGATTTTGCATATCAAGGCTGGCCAGGCGCTGTCAGTGCAGTATCATGAGAAGAAGGACGAGACGATCTATCTCCTGAGCGGCGAAATGATCTATCGCGTAGGGGAGGTGGGAGACGACGAGCTGCGTGTGATTTCGCTCAAGTCGGGGGAGTCCTTCAGGAACGAACCTGGCATGGTACATCAGATGGAGGCGGTAACAGATTGTGACGTACTCGAGGCGTCAACACCGCATCTTGACGATGTCGTCCGTTTGAAAGATCGCTACGGAAGAGAGGGCACCAGCGCGCCATAGACGCTCTAGGGCGGCTAGCGCGGATAGCTCGATTCGGTGCGCCGGGGTAGTTGCCGGAATCTGAAGGTGCTTCTGGTGAGGCAGGCATGGGGGTCTGCAAGCAGGAATTCAGCCCGCCCCGATGGAGATTGGCTTGATGAAAGTGATAATCCCGCTTGCAGGCAAGGGAACGCGGTTAAGGCCGCACACGTATGTCACGCCCAAGCCGATGCTGCGGGTGGCTGGAAAACCGGTGATGGAGTATGTCCTCGACGATGTGAAGGAACTGCCGGATGTGCAGCAGATCATCTACATCACTGGGCACCTGAAGGAGAAGGTCGAGGAATTTGCGCGCGCGTGTACGGACATTCCATCGGTCTTTGTAGAGCAGAAGGTTCAGGACGGCACGGCTGGCGCAGTTGCGCTGGCGCGAGAGTACGTCGATCAGCCGGTGCTCATCATATTTGTCGACACGATTTTCGATGCGGATCTCTCGATCATATCGTCGTCGGATGCAGATGGGATAATCTGGACCAAGGAAGTCGAGGATTATCAGCGATTTGGAGTGGTGGTCACTGATGCCGACGGATTCATGACGAGGATCGTGGAGAAGCCGTCGACACCCATCTCGAAGCGCGCCAATATCGGTCTCTACTATATCAAGAACTGGAAATTGCTATACGAGGGAATCGCGGCTGTGCTCAAGCAGACGCCCAACAAGGGTGAGTGGTATTTGACCGACGCATTCCAGTACATGATCGACCATGGTGCGAAGATCCGTGTTGTCGATGTGGCGGGTTGGTATGACGCCGGCAAGATTGACACGTTCATCACGACGAACCGAGCGATGCTTGAGCGTGGTCGTGCGAGAGCGCCCAAGTCGGTTGAGAACTCAACGATAGTCGACCCCGTGTACGTCGAGGACGGAGTGACGATTCGCAACTCGATAGTCGGTCCGAACGTTTCCATCGGCGAGGGAAGCACCATCGACGGTTCCACGCTCTCGGATTGCATAATAGAAACGTTTACAAACATCACGGGATCGACGCTGACCCGCTCTTTGGTCGGACATCACACGGTGGTTTCCGGAGTCACTGGTGAGATCACGATTGGCGATCATTCCGAGGTGCGTGCGAAACTGCGAGGCGCACAGGGTTGACGATCACTCGGCAGTCTGCGGGCGAGATGCAGGAAGGACTGAAGGGAAGCGAGCGCTTCCCTTTCTTCATCAGGTGAACGACACCGTATATGACGCAGAGTAGGAAGCGACTCGGCAGGAATGTAATCTCACTCGGCGCGGTGAGTTTTTTTACCGATGTCGCGTCGGAAATGATGTATCCGTTGCTACCGGTATTTCTTGCTTCCGTGCTCGGGGCGAGTGCCAGTTTCATCGGTGTAATAGAGGGAGCCGCGGAGTCGGTTGCCGCGCTTCTAAAGCTTGCGAGCGGATGGTGGTCGGATCGGGTGGAGTCGCGAAAGGGGCTCGTCCTTGCTGGTTATGTGATTGCCTCTGTCGTGCGACCGTTCACTGCGGCGACGCACACTGCAGGCCAGGTGCTCGGAATTCGGGTAACGGATCGCATCGGCAAGGGAATTCGGTCGACGCCGCGTGACGCGCTGATTGCCGAATCGGTGGACCCGTCGATCCGCGGGCGTGCATTCGGCTTTCATGCTGCAGCGGATAATGCCGGTGCGGTTGTGGGGCCGCTGATCGCGTTCGGAGTACTGTATGAGTGGCACACCCCATTGCGCACTGTTTTCTGGCTCACGGCGATACCGGGTGCGCTCGCCGTTCTGGTGCTGTGGATATTCGTGAGAGACATTCCGCACGCAACGTCGGCCGGAAATCGCCCACCGATGCTCGGGACTGATTTATCGAGTCGTTTCTGGGGCTACCTCGTTGTCGTATTCACATTCACACTTGGCAATTCCACTGATGCATTCTTGTTGCTTCGCGCACACCAACTCGGCGTCGCAATAGCGCTGGCGCCCGTTTTGTGGGCGCTGTTGAATTTCATCAAGGCGATGACGGGCACTTACGGCGGCGGTCTGTCGGACCGAATCGGTCGGAAGCCGTTGATAATTGGGGGCTGGGTTGTCTACGCGGCCGTCTATCTCGCATTTGGGTTGGCGCACTCAGCGTGGCAGGCGTGGGCGCTATTCGCAGTGTACGGTGTGTTCTACGGAATGACGGAGGGAACGGAGAAGGCTTTGGTGGTGGATCTGGTTCCCTCGCAAAGAAAAGGGACCGCGCTTGGGTGGTACAATCTCGCGATTGGCATCGGCGCGTTGCCAGCTTCGCTGATCTTCGGCGCAATCTGGGACAGCGCCGGTGCGCCGAGGGCGTTCATGTTCGGTGCGGCAATCGCACTGCTGGCTTCGCTGGGAATGCTGTTCGTCGATGTCCGCAGCGGTGCACGTTTGGAAGCGTGACACCGCTGCGGTCAACAGAATGCTAGTGCGCTACCGAGCCAGTTAAGGGGGCGCGGTAAGTCGGATTGCCGATCGTCCGCTGGAAGAGACTGAAGATGCGCGTGTATTCGTCTGTCCACGAATCGGGGCGCAGGAAGCCGTGACTCTCGACCGGATACGAAGCCAGTTCCCAGTTGGTCTTGCCAAGTTCGATGAGACGTTCGGTAAGTCGAACGATGTCCTCGTAATTGACGTTGGTATCGACCATTCCGTGAGCCATCAGGAGCGGTGCGCGGAGTCCCTGCGCGTAATAGATCGGCGACGACTGATGGTACGCGAGAGTATCGTCCTGTGGAAGATTGAGGATTGCAGCAGTATAGCCGTGATTGTAGTGTGCCCAGTCGGTCACGCTGCGGAGTGCTGCGCCCGCGCCGAAATAGTCTGGTGCTGTGAAGAGCGCCATCAACGTCATGAAGCCGCCGTAACTACCGCCGTACATTCCGATGCGACTGGCCGGAATACCGTACGTTGCGGTCAGGTATTTGGAAACATCGACTTCGTCCTGCAAGTCGCGTCCGCCCATGTGGCGATAGATCGCTGTGCGCCAGTCGCGACCGTAACCTGAGGAGGCACGGTAGTCTGCGTCCATGACGGTGTAGCCGTTTTTCGCGAGCAGCTGATTGAACATGTATTCACGTGGATACTCGGACCAGAAGTTGCCGACGTTGTGCAGATATCCTGCGCCGTGCACGAAGATTACCGCTGCACCGTTCGATTTCGCGCCCATGTCTTCAGGGCGATAGATGTGGGCGGGCACCTGTACTCCATCGGACGCGGTGACCATTACAATCTTTGGTGCGATCCACTTCTGCTTGAGGAACTCTGGGCTCGGTGAGACTGTGAGTTGCGCTTCCGAGGCGCCTGCCTTGTTCTGCATGACATACAGATCCGGCGGACGATTGACGTACGAGTACAGGTCGGCGACGAGTTTGCGATCTGGCGATATCGTTGCAGTGTGTCGACCCGGCGTCGTCGTCAAGCGAGTGAGAGTGCCACCTGTGACCGGGAGAGAGAAGAGATGCTCGTCAAAAGGTGACGGATCGTTCGTGGTGAGATCGAAGGTGCGGCCGTCGGGCGAGAGGGATACGTCGAGGACTTCCCATTTACCGTTGGTGAGTTGATGGACGTCGCCACCTTGCGCCGCCGCTGTGTAGAGGTGCGCATAGCCGGTCGCCTCGGAGACATACCAGACACGCTTGCCGCCGTCGTACCATCCGCCGCACCTTGCGCAGGGGCCGCCGACCCACGCGGTGTCCGAGAGGGTCTCGATGTTGTGAAGCGTGCCGTCTTCGGACGACAAGCTGTAGGTCATGCGCTGCTTGTTGTCCGGACTGAACGCCGAGAGCAGTGCGTTGGTGCCGCTTGTGTTCCATCCATTGACGACCACGTAGCTGGCGAGTGAGTCGTTGGAGAAGAGGTGCAGTTTTTTAACGGTCATAGTTGGAAATGACACGTACAGCATTTCCACGCGTGGTTGGTCATCGCCCACGACAGACCGCCCTTTTTGCGGTTCGGTGTAGCCGCTGGCGGTGACCCAGTAGGGGATCTCGACCGGCGTGGCTTTGGAGGGCGTACGGAGTGTCACGAGTGCTCCCCGGCCGCTGGGCGATATGCTTATTGACTGAATCGCGCGATCTCGGCCAACATAGAGCGGGGATGGCCCACGCAATGCGCTCATGACAGTCCGCTGCGCCTTGTTCGCGCTATCAGCCTCAAGTTGTTCGCGGACGGATTCAAAGAGCGCGCGTTGCTGTTCCTCGAGTCGTGTTTTCTGGGCCGACTTGTGCCCAGTGGAATCGGCCGGCTTTGAACCCGGGCGAAGATCCGTGAGCTGGGTGATCAGTCCGGACGCGAGATTCATCGAGAATGCGTTGCCGTCGCGGACGAAGTACAACAGCTTGCTGTCGTTGCTCAGAACCGCGTTGGATTCTCTCGCGTCGGTCTGCGTGAGCCTGCGGAGAGCGGTTGTCTTGAAGTCAATCAGGTAGATATCGCCGCCGACATCTTCGGCGCCCTGCTTCCCGTCGCTTGAGGTTATAGCCTCAGCGGTATAGGGGGCGGCGGAATCGACCTGTGCAGGAGTCAGCTTTTCTGGCTTGGCACCGGCCGCGGCGCGAACGCGATATTCGGCTGGTGGCGTGTTCCAGCTGCTACCGGGCTCTATCCAGGAGAAGTAAATCCATCGACTGTCTGCGGACCAGCGCACGTTTGCGGGCGCCGAAC
The DNA here is from genome assembly GCA_039924445.1 of Gemmatimonadaceae bacterium. GTDB lineage: Bacteria > Gemmatimonadota > Gemmatimonadetes > Gemmatimonadales > Gemmatimonadaceae > Fen-1247. The sequence goes on along the minus strand of JBDTAW010000049.1, from coordinate 1,927 downwards.
CGTACAATTCGGGGCCACGCATGATGTTCTTGATGGAGAAGTCAAACGGGGCGGCTGCGGACTGTGCCAGCAGCGGGGCCGGCATAGCGAGGGCCAGCGTGGTCAGAAAGGCGGTCGTGTTGCGCATCGATGGACGATCGGGTTGGTGGTGGCGCCAGTGTTCGACTTACGGCTTCGAGCACTGGCGGGGTCGACGTAGCAATGATGGCTGAATCCCATGTCAGCAGTCACGTACTCGGCGCTGAAATTGGTTAGATATTAGCTTTTGTGCAATGAAGTTCGCTCTTATTTCGGTCGCGGCGCTTATGCTTACCTGGCTTCCTGTCTCGCGGCTGACTGCGCAGGTGGCACAAACGGCTCCGCCAGCTCAGGTACGTCCGCTGGAACGGTTGGCGTCCGAGCAGATGCTCGTACTGCCTGTGCAGTATCTGACATTTGCCGACTCACTCGGTTGGTCTCAGGGAGCGCCTTCGTCCCGCGCATACCTCAATACGGTCGACGACGAGATTGCGTTCGCATTGAAGCAACGTGGCCTCAAGGGTCGCTGGACGCTCTCTCCTGACATTGTCAGATCAGTGGAGCGCAACCCCGGTTATGCGCCGGATCCGCATTCGCTTGCGGCGAACGAGATTCGCTGGGGCCAGAAGGAGACGGGCTGGGAACTGCACGAGCCGCTTGCGTCTCAATTGCGCACACTAGTGGCGCTTACCGATGCACGGTACGTGCTCTTTCCAGTGGAAATGCGGATGGTTGGATCGCACGGCGTCGGGCATGCCATGTTGCATTTGGTGATCATCGATGCTCGGCGATCGCAGGTGCAATGGTCAGGCGATCTGGCCGGCTCGGATCAGACGAAATTTTCGCCAGCGATTGCAGCCGACATTGCGTCGCACCTGGCGGACCTGATCGCGTCGCCGGTACCGTAGCGCAATTGGTTGAAGCTGCGTGACCAGGATTCTCCACGTTTCCGATCTACACTTCGGCCGACCAGCTGTGCTGGAGCAGATCGACGCGATCGAAGCATCGATCGCAAACCGATCGTTCGATGCTGTTGCAGCGTCGGGCGATTTTTCGCAACGTGCGCGTGCTGGCGAGTTTCAGCGTGCGGCCGCCTTCCTTCGCGATGCCAGAAAGTTCTGTCCTGTAATCACCGTTCCAGGCAATCACGATGTCGCGTGGTGGTTTGCGCCGGTTGGCATTGGGGACGAGCGGAAGGTATATGAGAATTACAGGGCCTACATATCCGAAGATCTCGAACCGACGATGCGGGTACCCGGGGCGTATTTTGTTGGTGTCAACACAGCCCACGGGGTGACAGCTCGGACACTGACACTCAATCCCCGGGACATTTCGATAATTGGGGATCTAACGCCGAGTCAGATTGACGTGGCTAGGCAGAAATTTGCGGCTGCGCCGGCTGGTGATGTCAAGGTGATTGTGATGCATCACAATCCAGTTGCGGGCGAACTGTCGCAACGTTTTGGCCTTAAGCACACTTCGCGTATTCTCAACACGTTTGCGGAGATGGGAGTGGAGCTGGTGCTGTGCGGGCACGATCACCAGGAAGCTGTGAACTTCATCGAACATCCGCGCCGGGATGTCATCGTTTCGACCGCTGGCACGGTGTCGAACCGATCACGTGGTGGACGTCCATCGTCGTACAATGTGATAACGGTAGAGCCTCAAAGCATCACTGTCGCAACATTCATCTGGGATGGGGAAGGGGAGTTCGTCTCGGGGCCGCAGCGTTGTTTCGAACGTTAAGGGAGAAACTTCGGCTCGACCGACTGCGTCAACTCTGACGCAATGTGACATGTTCGATGTCATGCAGACGCGTGCTGAGCTGGCGCCTGATGCACCCACACGTCGTGCGGCCCCCGTACGGAAGAAACCAAGTCCAACTCCGCGGGCTCGCGCGAGCGACGCC
>JBDTAW010000048.1:0-4809 GCA_039924445.1 Gemmatimonadaceae bacterium | reverse complement strand
ACCCAGAACTGGAGGCATCTCATCATGCCGACGCAGCAGGCAGGGTTTCCTCATTGGGAAGTTCAGTTTGACGCGAATGGTGGTCTTGCTGTTCCGGATACTTCACCGGATGAGATGGCCGGCCTCGCGGACATATTTGTCTTCTCGCACGGATGGAACAACGACGCCACAGCGGCTCGATCGTTGTATGAGCGATTCTTCACTGAAATGCGATCTGTATGCGATTCCAATGGCATTGCGGTCGCGACGATCGGCACCGTCGGGATTCTGTGGCCATCGATGCGTTGGGCGGATGAGAGCCCTCCCGTTCGCGCTGGTGGTGCGGCTTCGACGACCGGCGGTCCGCCAGCGGTAACAGACCGCAAGCTCGTGGAAGATCTCGCGCAAGTGTTCACATCGGCTACACAGCGAGCAGCACTGACGAAGTTGGCCGATCTGCTGGACGCCAAACCCGCCGACGTCGCGAGCCTCAACGAGTTCCAGGCGCAGATGAAGCAACTTGTGAGCGCTGACACGGACGCTGCCGCGCCGGAGGACAACGGTGAAGCGAATGGACTCTTCGGGCAGAATGCGCACACGGTGTTTCAACGTTTTGCGGCGATCGCTCCGCAGCGGCACGCAGGTGGTGCGGCAGACATTGGTGACGTGTTCGGCTCACTGTGGAACGGAGCCAAGGAAGCTCTCAGGGCAACCACGTATTGGGAGATGAAGAAGCGCGCCGGAATCGTTGGCTCCAAGGGCCTGGGCCCGTGGATCAACCGCGTGCAGGTGAAGAATCCGTCTCTCAAGGTGCACCTGATCGGGCATAGTTTCGGCGCGAGGCTGGTATCCAATTCACTCACAGCGCTTTCGTCAAATGCGCCTTTCTCCGTCGAAAGTGTGTTCCTGCTTCAGGGTGCATTCTCACACTTTGCATTTGCGGGCAAGCTTCCCTTCGACTCGTCGCGAAGCGGTGCGCTGGTCGGCATGAATCGCCGAGTCGACGGACCGCTCTGCGTAACGCACTCGCTGAAGGACACTGCGGTAGGAACTGCGTATCCGCTGGCGTCGATAACATCGCACGACGATGCGTCGGCAGTTTCAGATGCGCTGTATCGCTGGGGAGCGATGGGTCACGACGGTGCGCAGGATTCCGGCGCGACAGAAGCGGTTCTTGGTCCGGTCGGAACGAAGTACTCATTCGGCATCGGCGCGTTTATCAACCTCGACGCGAACTCCATCATCACGCAGGGCGGGCCGCCGTCGGGTGCGCACAGCGACATAGTGCATCCCGAGATCGCGTGGGCCGTGCTCGCTGCGGCGAGACTTACGCGAAGCTGAGAAGGAAAGCAGCGGCGGCTGGTGTGTCACGCACCGCGCAAGACCAGACCCCCGGGAGTTCCCGGAGTTCGGAGCCCGGGAGTCTGGACCAGGGTCACGCAGGATGTTCAATCGTTAATGGGTTCCGGGTTTCCAGCAGATGATGAACGCTGCCTCGTACCGCCTCGCACAACTGCTCTAGCCGTCGGTGCCTGCACGTTTGTACTATCGATCCGCAGCGGATCATAGCAAATGCGGGGAGGCGATCATTGAAACACGTCCAGATCATTAGCCACCACTACGCGGCCTTCGTAGCCAGTTTGCAGGAATCGCAGTCCCGCTTCATTACTTCCTGGTGGCTGATGGTAGAGCACGAGCAGCTTCGGCTGCGCCGTGCGGGCGATAGCAAGCAGATCCTCCATCGATGTGTGAAACTGACGCCGATACTCGGTGCTGCCCTCCCGATGAAAGTATCCGCCTTCGTGTATCAGGATGTCGCAGCGATGGCATTGAGATGGAATCGCCGACGGCGATGCAGCATCACCGGATATGACAATGTCCTTGTCCGGAGTTTGAAACCGAAAACCAAACGCCTGCGGAAACGTACCATGATGCACTGCGAAAGCGGTCACAGTTACGAGAGAGTCATGATAGATCACACCCGGCACGATCTCGTTGACGTCAACCTGCGGCGGAGCAAAACCTGCACGCTCCCCACCCTGGCCCGTTCGTATGCGGATGTCCTCAGCATACGCGGCAAGCAGATGATCCGTCATCGAGCGTGTCCCGTTCGGACCGAAGACCCGCAACGGCTCCTGATGTGTCGGACCGAGCGTCCAGGAAGAAAGAATCAGATCGGCATATCCGAGCGTGTGATCCGAGTGAAGGTGCGTTATGAAGAGTCGTCGGAGAGTCCATGGCTTGAGTGAAGTCGCACCCGCGCGGCCTGCAGCGGCCCATCGCCGAATCACTCCGACACCACAGTCGATCAGATAGGCGGTACTGTCCACGACAATCGCGGTCGCGGGCCCGAAGCGGTCCGGATCGGCAACGGGATTGCCGGTACCGAGCATGATAACGCGCGTACGTGAGTGCACTGGTGCAGGTTCCTGCGCACCCACCGCGCCGCACATGCAGACTCCAAGGAGAATGCCAAACGTAGTTCGCATCGGCTCGGCTCCGAAGGTCGTGAGTTGGAATCATGGAATCTGCCACCACTGCTCCCATCCGCAAGAAGCGATTATGGGTCCAATAAGACTCCCGGACCGGGTGAAAATATCTTCTATAGAAGACCGTACCATGCGGAGCACGTCCGAAGACTCACCAGTGCCAACGTGTTATTGACAGATCCCGCAGACAACCCTACAATGTCCCATGCTGAATCGCCCGGCGTTGTCGGTGCTGATTTTGATGACCGCGCTTGGAGCCACGGCAGCGGTTGCCCCTGCCCAGATACCCGCCATCCGGCCGGTCGACTCCCTCACGTTCGCCGCCGTCACGCATGAAGAGCGCGGTGACGTGGAGACGCTCATTTCAGTCAGCAACGTGACGCCAACGCAGTACGTCGTGAACATCGCCGGAAGCATTCCGAATGCGGCCGACCCGACTCATCCAAAGTGGTTCCGGAAGTCACGCAGGATACGCACGGTGGACGATTCCCTGGCGCATCGCATCAACATGATCTACTCGGAAGACGACCCACCGATGTTTCCCGGAACCGCCTCCGTCCCATCCAGAGCGATGCTGGCCGATCTGAAGACGAAGGGAAGTTCCCAGGTAATAGTCGGCGACGCCCCTCCGGGAGCATTCGCTTCATTCATCGGAATGTTTGCCGCAACGCGGAATTACTACCGCGGCAAACTTGTCGCTGTTGGACGAAGCACGGTGAATGTCATCGCGAATGACGTGTCAGTCGCACTTCCTGCCATCGAGGCGCGCGGTCACCTCATCGTTGGCGGCGAGAGTGATGATATCGATGTCTTCATATTCGATAACCCCGACTGGCCTTTGGTACTCAAGTGGACATCGCAGGGTCGCGTATCGCAACTGACTGAAATATCGTGGCCGACGAAGGGCGTCAAAAATCACGAGATCGTCAAAGGTTCGATACAGGCGGTGATGGGCAAGACCTGCAGGGCCGAAGTTCACGGCATCTATTTCGCCTTTGCAAGCGCGACGCTCGCACCGCAATCGGATCTGGCACTTGGCCAGGTGGCGACACTGCTTGCGGACAATCCGTCACTGGCCGTCACTATCGAAGGACACACAGATAACATCGGAACGCCCAAGGCCAACCTCGATCTCTCGAAGCGACGCGCGGCAGCGGTGCGCGATGCATTGGTGACGCGATTTCACGTAGCACCGGGAAGGTTGTCGGCGACGGGATTCGGCGACACCCGGCCGATCGAATCGAATAAGACCGTCGACGGAAGAGCACGCAACCGACGCGTGGAACTTTCACGCAAGTGCTGACTTAAGGGGAGGAGACAATGAAGAAATCCGGCATTGTAGCTGTTCTGTCGCTTCTTGCACTTGCCGCTGCGTGCAGCTCGGGGAAATCCGACGATCAGTTGAAGAAGCAGCTCGCCGAATTCTCGAAGAGTCTCGACTCCGGTCCCTCGGCCAACTCGAGGGGCGCCGCCAAGTCTGGTGATCCGTGCTCTCTGCTCAATCCAAGTGAAGTCGCCGCGGCCATTGGCCCACTCGCAGCTCCGCCGTACCTGGGTGATTACGAGCCGAGTGCCAGGGGGAGTTCATGTCGCTACGAAACAAAGGATCATCGCCGCATTCTGGTGAGCGTCGATTGGTCCGACGGCCCGATTGAGATGAAAATGATGCGAATGGGTCGAGCGTTGACCGACGCGATATCGAAGAATGGCGAGCGGAAAATCGGCGTCACTGTGCTTGCCTCCGGTGACACGCTCGTGGGCGACTGGGACGAGATCGCCGAGGGTCCCATGCAGTGTTGCGACCTGCATGCACTACGCGGCGATCAGCAAGTGGAGTTGGACTGGACTGGTACGCGCCTTACGGCTGTTGCAGCGGGGGCGCTTCTCGACTCCGCTATCAATCGACTCGACCGTCCCTTGGCGATCAACGGTGCGGCTGGACTCCCGGCGGCGCTGCAGCTCTACGCCGCGGATGCGAAGGACAGCGTGGTCAACATCTGCGCGCTCATGCCGCAGGCCGTTGTGGAATCTGCGCTGGGTCGCAAGCTTACCGGGCCGCCCAGGCCCGGAACTCCGCCGATGGGCGCGCGGGAGTGCACATATCCGACGACGACGCCCGGTGGTGGCATGCCGACTGAATATGATGTGAGTCTCGCGGCATGGCGTGACGGTGCCATCGCCTTCGCCGAGGATCAATTTGTGGTTGCGATGGCCGGGCATGCGATGCGTCGGCAGCTCGCGGGAGATACGACGGCCGTGCGGGTCGACACTGCTGCGCATCCAGTGGGCCCGTGGGATGAGGCGGGATACATGTCCAGCCCGGGGTTCGAAGCCGTGAAGG
>JBDTAW010000047.1:0-8223 GCA_039924445.1 Gemmatimonadaceae bacterium | reverse complement strand
TTGCCAGCAGAACGAGCGCTGGCGCAGGACCGAACGGGGTTGGGAGCCCGCCAATGGACGGGAGGCTGGCAGTGCTCGCCAGGAACCAGACGACTGCCTGGATGACCAGCACAGCCGAAACGTCGGCGATGCCGAGAATGAGCAGACGCTTGATCAGTCGAACAGCGTGCCGACGGACCGCGACCGGTCGGCGCTGGCGGAGTACGCGTGCCGGCCATTCAGCTGTAGCACTGAATCCTTTACGACTACGAACAGTTTTGGGTAGAGAAGATAGCCTTAAATGCTGGCCGGGCTCGGAGGACGAATCAGGCGTCATGCAGACAGGACAGGTTGAACCGAACGAACCGCTAGGGAATCGTCGAATAGACGACGAAGCAAGTATTCGGCCACATAACGCGAGTCCGTGAGGCCCGTCACTTGGAAAACGGCGTGAATGAAATGGATACTGTTACCGGGTGCAGATCAATCTTCGAGGGGGCGCCAGGCTGGCAGCCAGACTGCGTCTGGAAGAAAGCGTTGAGCCGGTGGCCGACGATTAGTTCGCCACTGAGATACCCGTTCCCGAGCATGTGGCCACCACGGATACCCGGTAAGAGCGACACATCGTGGTTGCAGTACGCGACCGACGGCACCCAGTTGTAGTTGCTTCGCACGTCCTCGTTCCAGCGAATACGACTGAAGATAAATCCATACGAGCTAGTCGGCGAGACACGGTCTATCGCAAACCACTGGCTGCTTGCCCCCGGCCCAATGGCTGCGCCAATCGGCTGGCCGAATTCGGTGTAGCCCTGAATCACGCGTCGGCTGGTGTAGAACACCCCTACTGGCCGATTCTTGAAGTCCCCGCTCTGCTCGATCGTCGTCACTTCACCCTGGATACGGAAAGTCGTCGCATCGGCCGGTGCTGGCTTGCGGTATTGAAGTCCGAGTGTGTATCCGTGAGAGTGTGTTGGATCGACAACAAAGTCGTGCAACGAATTGGGCAGTTCCTGCCGCGCCCATTCAGTATAAGCCTCGAAGCCGTCCGCGGGAAAGACCCAACGCGCAAACAACGATATCAACTGGTCACGACCGCCCGGGTACAGCGACGAATCACTTGGCGGCCTGTCTGCCGGATGCCCCGTATTGGCGAACACGTCCAGCCAGCGGAGCGGAACGTTTCCGTATCCATTTGACGTGGCGTACACAGCGCGAGTGAGTCCAAATGTCAGCGTCGGCTGAAACACCGGACGCCACGTGATCGCCGCGCCCGCAATGGAACGCACATCGTTCGCACTTGTCGTATCAAAGTAAGGAGACTCGGCGAGCGCGCCCACGAACCAGCGCGCGTTGAAATCCCCAATCCGCGTCTTCAATGAGTGCGGGGTACGGAGCTCGATGCGTGGAATACCAGCGGCGTTATCGCTCATCACTATCGCATTCTGGATTCCCGGACCCCACCACATGTTCTCGGTCGTCACGCCAACTTCGACCGGACCCGTGTCATACCAGGCACCGGTCTGGCCGAACCAGATACGCTTTAGTGGCGATTTCCCCATCCGCCAGGGGACGTCGGCAGAGTACGGCTGGACATACCACGGGTCTGCGTATCCATTGCCATAGCGCAGATAGTCAGGATGCGGGGTAAAGAACTTCCACGGATCACGATTGCGAGCGAAATCAGCATTGGAGGCAGTCCAGAATTCCGGCGCAATCACCAGGTGCAGTCGGCCGCGGCGAACGTCGACTCCCGTCGAGATGCGGGTACTAACGCCGCGGCCTGCCCACATGGCGCCGTCGTTCAGTGTAAAGGAAGTCGCCGAGTTGATGATGGCATAGATATCGGGGCGCAACCACGTGAGCGAGCTGCCTCGCGCATGCGACTTCGCCGCGTCGGTGAGCATCAGAGACGGCGATCTGAGCAGTATCTCGTCGAGGTGCGAGGTGTCGCCCGCAAGTTGCGATAACCGGAGTCGGTCTACCGCATCGGAAGTCGGATAGGCAACTCCAACGGCATGAGGTGCTGGGGCGTTCGCGTCGGCCACCTGAGCCTTCACTGCCGGAGCAGCGACCAGCAGCGCGATTGCGATCATCGGTGCCGCTGTCCAGGAGCCTGACTGCACTTCAGAGAGGCAGGCAGTAAATTGGGCCAGGCGGTGCGATAAACGTCGCACGACTGAGACTGTCCGTTTCATTTGCGTCACCGATGCCAATTTACTCTTCTCGCGTCATGAGCAACACCGTCCGCGCCGTTCTGACCGCGGCGACGGGGCTGCTCGTTCTCTCCAATCCACTCTCGGCGCAGAGCGAGGCGAGCATTGTTGGCGCGCGTGGCGGCATGGTAGCTGGCGGCGAGTTGGACAATTATCTGCGATATCTGCAGACAATTGGTAGTGTACCGCTGGCCGCCTGGGGACTTCGGCCCTTCTCCGCGGACGAGGCGGATTCTTTATCGAAAGTGAACGGCGCGCATCCGTGGAAGCACAGCTGGATGTTCAGGGTTGATAGTGCGCGCCATTTCTCCGTGCTGCCGGTGACGGCGAACGCTGGGTTCAATAGCGCGTTTCCGTTTGGAAGTAACGATGGCGCGGTGTGGGCTGGTCGAGGTTTGACGACGTCGTTGCAGGGCGGCGTGGCGGCGGCGTGGGGGCCGGTGTCGTTGGTGTTGAACCCGATCGTGTTTCGCGCGGAGAATACGTCGTTCACGCTCGCACCGAATGGGGACGTCGGAGCCGGTGCATTTCGCGACGCCGATTTCCCGAATAACGTCGATCGACCGCAGCGATTTGGAAACGGAGCATACTCCAAGTTTGACTGGGGCCAGAGCACGTTGCGGATCGACTGGCTTGGAGTGACAGCAGGATTCAGCACCGCGAACCAGTATTGGGGACCTGCCACGGTTTTCCCTGTGATACTTGGCAACAATGCTGCTGGAATCCCGCATGTATTTCTTGGCACCGAACGCCCGACGAACATCGGCATCGGCCGGGTGCAGGCGCAGGTTGTTTATGGTATGGAAAGTCAGTCGGATTATTCTCCGGTAACTGGCTCCGACACATTCGTTGACGTAACGAACCCGGGAACGCGGCGGTTCATGTCGGGGTTGGTGGTCACGTATTCGCCTGCGCCTATTCCTGGGCTGGAGCTAGGAGCAGCACGGTTTTTTCATCAGGCCTGGACAGGTCACATTGGTTCCAGCCTGCTGAAGACGCCGTTTGAGGGAATACTCAAAAGTTCGGTGTCGACAGGTGTGTCGATACCCGGGTACGACGACAAGGACGTCCTAAAGAATCAACTTGCGTCGTTGTTTGGTAGATGGGTGCTTCCGCATAGTGGATTCGAGATGTACGCGGAATATGGGCACGAAGATCACAACGCGGATATTAGGGATTTGGAGCTTGAACCCGACCATTCGCGAATTGCTATGGTCGGGTTCAGGAAGGTGTTTGTCAGGAATGACAGCACGTTCAGTGCATTGCGCGCGGAATACATTGACGCGTCTGAGCCGACGCTCGGCAGGAATCGCGGCGAGGGCGACGTGTACATTCACAGCGTTCTGCGCCAGGGGCATACGCAAGACGGGCAGCTGCTCGGCGCCGATATCGGAGTTGGGTCACCGGCTGGAGCACAGCTAGCTTGGGAGAGTTATTCGGGCGGCGGGAGAACTACTTGGTACGCGCAGCGGATCGTTGAGAACAATGATGCGACGCTGCTCACCACAGGCGCTCGGCTGTTACTTGCGCAGCATCTATTCGCTACCGCCGGTTACGAGCGGCACGTATTCGGCACTGTAGCCGATTTCACATACGGCGCCGCACTCACCGTCGGGAAACGCGGACCAAGCATTGGTCGCGATACCAACGTTAGCGCGTCGATTGGCCTCACGCTTCATCCTCGATAATCGCAACGACGCTGATGTGGCGGGCATGCAGCCGCTTCAAAAATCCCGCGTCCGCCGCCATGAGTGGCGCGATCGCCCGGCCGTCAAATCACACCGTACGGGCGGAACTAGGTGCCTGCCTCACCAGAGCTCCGAATATTTTCCCTACGTAGCGCGAGGAAAGCCTGCCCGTAAACCAGAGCCAATCCGATGGCAACACCGCCAAACAATCCCAGCGCACCGCCAACGACTGTCCCGCGCGAGTCGCCCACGTAGGGTAATTGCGGCGGATCGATCAACGTGATCGCCGGGTCGTTCCGTGCCTCATTGATCTTGGCAGTCTGATAGTCCTGCATCAATGAAGTATAGAGTTGCTGACGGGTGGCGATGTCGCGTCGGAGCCGCTCCTCGTCAAGGCTCAACCGTGGCGCTACGCGCGACCGGTTCTCGTTCAGGAAGCTGGCAAGTCTATTCTCCGCCGCACGGACGTCTGCGCCCGCCTCGGCGAGCTGCTGTTCGGCGAATTGCTTGTCCGCCGCGGCGCGGTCCTGCCGGCGGCGAACATTGAAGAGGTTGATCGCCGCGATAAGGGATGCACCCAGATCCTGCGACAACCGCGGGCTTTCGGTCGTCACTTTTACAGTAACCACGCTCGTCGCCGCATTGACGGACGTGCGGATAGCAGAGCTGAGCTTCTCCATCGCCTTTTGGCGACGCTTTCCGAATTCTTTTTCGTCGGGCGCCAGTTGCTGCTCCAGAGTGAGCATTCCCGGGCGCATCCCCGCGGGGCGAGACGCAAGAAGCGGTTCAAGAATCGCTCGTGACGCGACGAGATCCGCATAAAATGCTGGCGACTGAACCGGGTCGCCACCCCCCTGCAGGCCGAATTGCGAAGCCAACGCGCTGACCGCGTTCGTGGCCCGCGACTGGGATGCAAAGGATAGCTCCGAGGTATACGTACGGTTGCGCAGCATTCCCGGGGTCGCGCCGACGACGAGGCCGACGACCGCGATCGTCGCGATCAAGCGCCAGTGCGGACGGATGGCACGCCATACGGTCAAAGTATTTACCGGTTGCTGTTCCGACAGAACGGATGATGCGGGCTGGGAGTCCATCTCGACCGGCTGGCGCACGCGTGGGCTTGGCATCGGTTAGCTCAGATCACTGGATAGGACGTTGGCGTTCGATGCGACAATCGCCGCAGCTGACGTGCGGATACAACGGAGACGACATGCGCACCTAACGTAAGAACCGTCGGAACCAAAATTGAGAATTCAAGCATATTCTTCACCAGCGACACGGAGAATGGGTCCCTGAACAGCGTGAACGCCAGGCAACCACTCGTCATGGAATAGATTACCCGCGCGAGAGGAGTATTCTTGGCGCCAACCCAAGATAGCCACGCACCCAAGCCTCCTAAAACGCACGCCGAGCCTATCAGGCCAAAGTTGATCATAAACGAGAAAAACATATGCAATGCGCCCAACGGAGCATACACGACATATCCAAAGGCTGTCGGATCCGGGAGGTACAAGGACTTCGTCGGAAACAGGAACGACGGCACGAGATTAAGCAAATCGCCGGCGAGAAAGCGTGGCAGGTTGAACAACTCAAACCGGTTCTGGCCGAGGAAGTTCAACAGCGAGAAGCTGGTGAAGAGCGGCTCACCAAAAATATTCTCCGCCAGCGCTGACGGCGAGAGTCCGCCGCTGCCAAGCCGGATCACACCGATCGTTCCGACTATAGCTATGCCGACGGCGAACAACACTACGACACGACGGTACGGCAGCCTGCGACGGTAGACGGACAGGTACGTGAGCACCATCATGGCAGATGTTACAACGTACAACCGTCCGCCGAGTGACAGGAGGACGAGCGCAAAGATGCAGAACGTTGCGATATAGAGGCGTAGTGCCGCCTGTCGGCGGGCACGCACCGGAAGTCCCTCCGCAAAGGACATTCGCAACAATATGAAGCTCAAAAGAACTAACGTCACTGCAGAAATAGTTCCACCGGCCATATACGTCTGACTGTACGCAGTGTAGCCATGAAAGAGCGATGTCCGCACCGACCAAACGTACGCGCCACCGAACGCTACCGCAGCGGGCCAGACCAGAGTGAGAGCACCACAATCAATGTCGGCGCTAAGGATTCCGCGACCGGCTGGCCCGGCTGCCACAGAGTGAACGGCATAGCTTCCAAGAATAAAAGCCCCATAGAACAACAGCATTCCAGCCAGGTAGATAACCATCTGTGCCGAGCCAACGTTCGCGTCGAAGTAGGCATACCAAATCCCAAGAGCGAAATTAGCGGCTCCCAAATGCGAAACGCCGAGCAGGATCGGAGTGATGCCGTAAAAGATAAAGCCAAACGAAAAGAGGACGACGTGATCGATCCTGATACCTTCCGGGGCACACGCCCGCTTGTAGGCCGTCCACACTGGAAGTACCAGCGCCGCAACGAGGAGGACGTACGCCAGTATCCCAAGCGACGTTCCAGAGCCCGAAATCACGTCGCCCTGCTCCGCTTTGCGTGAAACGCATCCGCGTAAATCCGGAGCGTATCCATGGCGGTAGCTTCCCAGGAGAACCGCTCGACATTTTCCCTCCCCGCGCGGATGAGGCGCTCGCGTAACGAGCGATCTTTTGAGACTCGTGAGATGCTGGAGGCTATGTCGCACACTGACCTGGGATCAAACAGCATCGCACCTTGTCCCGCGATCTCTGGCAGGGAGCCGGCAGTTGAGCAGATGACAGCGACGCCGAGACGTTGTGCGTCTACGATGGGAAGACCGAAGCCTTCATACAGTGAGGGAAAGACAAGTGCGGTGGCACCCGCCAATTCTGTCTCCATCGCGTCGTCACCGATGTAGCCGAGCAACTGTACTCTCGAACCCATAGCCAGCGCATCTACAACGCGTTCGACGCTACCGCCGCGAGGCAGCGAGCCAATAATGTGCAGCGAATGAGGTATCGCATCGGAGACACTGGCGAATGCCTCGATCAACCGTGGAACGTTTTTGTGCGGACTTGGGCCTGCAAATGCAAGTAGATATTCGCGCTCGACGGCGGTGGTCGGGTTGGCGTACTGGTGGTCTAGACGTTTTCGGGGTGCAAGGTGAGTCACCTCTACTCGTGCCTCCGAAACATGTAGGCGCCTCACAATTTCGTCGCGGCTGAAATTGGACATCGTAATGGTGCGTTGCGCCGTGCGCGCCACCGAGAATGTCGCAGCACCAAGCATTGCGCGACGAACCGGGCTCATCCGGACATCGCGCTGAAGGAAATTCACGTCATGGATCGTCACGACATGTGCAGCATGGGTGAATAACGGACCGACGTATCCCAAGGAGTGAAGAACGTCCACACCGTAGCTTTCGGTGAACGCTGGTAGATGTAACTGCTCCCAAACATATCGCTTCGCACGAGAGGATGCGGCAACTGGGCAAACCACGTGCTCAAAGCGCGAGATAGAAGAGAAGCGCTCGCCGCTGCTCTCTTCGTTAAGGAACAGAACGTAGTGATTGTCCGAATCGACCCTGGAAAGAGCGGAGATTAACTCTCGGGCGTACGTCTCCGTCCCACCGACGATCCCCGGTAGTAGATAGAGCAGGTTCAATCCGATTATCAACGAGCTCTCTCTTTGCCGGCCGGATCACCAAGAAGGCACCTGTATGCATCAACGAGAACACTAGCTTCGTCAGTCCAGGTATTTTCGGCGAGAAAGCGCGGGATGTTTGCGATTAGCAGCTCGCGGGAGGTTACCGCGGCTCGGATGCATGAGACTACATCCTCGCCGGAGACTCCGACACCATAGGCGGCGAACACAGCGTCAACGACACGGTTCGGAGTTGCCACCATCGGAATTCCAGCCTGCGCGTATTCGTACAGTTTGTTCGGTGCGCAGTAAACATTGTTCAAGCCGGATGTCGGGTAACAGACTACGCCAAGGTGCGCCGACGCCATGAGCGCGGGCAGGTCACTCGCCGGTACACGGCCCAGTAGGCGGATCCTGTCTCCCGCGTTGAGCCGGTGTCGCAGTTCGTCGACGGCCCCTAAATCGGGGCCGCCGCCGACAATGACGAGCTCGAAGGCGCCCCCCAGGTGCGCAACCGCCTCGACGAATCGTCCCACTCCCCGGTCCAGCGACACGTCACCCTGGTAAATCAACCGCGTGACACCCGGCGGGGGTGGGGCTAGGTGCGTCAACGCCGCGCCACGGGCAATCGCCGGTGGAATGTTGCGAATGACCGTCGGCATACGCTTCAGCCGATAATGCGACTGCATCAGAGCAGCACGCTCATGGTTCGCCGCGATAACCAGATTTGCCCGGCGCACAGCCCAAGATTCGAGGGCATACCAGAA
>JBDTAW010000046.1:0-2996 GCA_039924445.1 Gemmatimonadaceae bacterium | reverse complement strand
ACGGATACGGAAGTAACTATGGCAATCGCGGATACGGCGACTACAGCGGCCAGTACAGTCAAGACCCTCGCACTCATTATCTGAGACACTGCCCGGACGGGACGCTCGCACCGTACACAACGCCGTGCCGTGCCTTCTCGCAGCCGCATGACCGCGGGCAGCGGCAGCTGCGGGAGCCGATGCCGCAGCAGTCACCACGGCATCCACCGCCTGTGCAGACGCGACGCCCGTAGGGCAAAAGCAAAGCTGTGCGTCGTAACGTTTTCCGAACCCAGGAAGAGCACGGCTTCTACTTCTAACAGAAGCACGTTCGTGACCGCCGTCGCGAATGTCTTGCTGTTGTTTCCGCGGCCCCGTCGGCGCTCGAGACAACCGCGGTTGTGCGCGGTATGACGAGGCCGAGACCCAACTGCGGACCGCACTGGCGATCGACGAGCGCTTGGGATCACCGGGGTTTCCGAACCGTGCCAATGATCTGGAGCGCTGGGCATCGTCACGTCTCACAAGGGTGACATGCGCGGTGCGGACGCACTCGACAAGGTGGCCGTGAGTTTGTGCACTGGCGCCGTTGCGGACATTGCTGGTATCTGCCTGCGCGGTGAACAACCTCGGCGTCAGTGGCTTCGGCAGTACCGCGGCTCAACCGCGACCAAGCGTTAAACCGTAAGTTCTGTCCGCACCACCGCAAGGACCATCGGCAGCCACGCGGTGAACTGAGAGGAATCGATCAGCATGTCGCGACTCAATTCTCGCAAATCCATCCAGCGCCACCCCATTGCCTCCAGCGGATCCAGAACCGAATTCGCGTCGGTAGTTCCGATCAAGACATGATCGTACTCGTGCTCCACGAGCGAATCGTCCAGCTTCGCCGTGTACACGAACGAGCCGACCTCCCGTAGGTCGCAGATCAATCCCAACTCCTCGTGGAGACGGCGTTCACCGGCTGCAACAGTACCCTCGCCAAGTCTCGGATGACCGCAGCACGCATTGGACCACAGGCCGCCGGAATGATATTTGGAAAGCGCTCGCTGCTGTAAAAGCATTTCGCCACGCTGATTCACAATTACGACTGAAAACGCGCGATGCAGCAAGCCCGTCCGGTGTGCCAGCAGTTTCTCGACACTGCCAAGTGCCTCATCAGACTCATCCACGATCACGACGCGTTCTTCCCTCTCGACTTCCAATAGCAGGCTCATATCAGTGAACTCGCATCGCGACCGCAACGGGCTCCGCCGCAGTTACAGGAGCCCTATGACTCAGTCGATTTACAACCTGCGCTACAACCGGCGGCCAATCTGCAGCCGAACTCTCGCCATGCTCGGCCAGAAATGCATACGTGGCATCCAGCAGATCATGTATCTCGCGCTCAAGTAGAAGATGGTCGACTGATTCGACGCAGTGAATCGGTGCGCCAACAGAAACGAACGCGGTTGGAGCGAGGCATACGCCGGGTTCGATGTGAATGGCAACGGGGACGATCGTAACAGGAGCAATCGCACGGGCGAACAGTTCGACGCCTCGGCGAAAGCCCAGCGGACGCCGAAACGATGCCGTAATGCATCCCTGCGGAAAATATCCGAACACCGCATCCGGTAATTTTCGGCGCTTGGCCTGGAATTGTCTTACGGCACGAAGGATCGAGTCCGGCGAATCTGGTTCGATCCCGATGCCGCCGATCGCGCGCAGAATCGAGTGCTGGTTGAGTTCACGCTCAAGCGCAATCGTGTATAGCGCGCTCGAGGGTCGCAAGCGCATCTGTATCGCGCGCAACACAAATCCATCCCACCAGCTTACGTGATTCGCGACAAGCATCACCGGTTCCGAAGCGTCGAGATCTTGCGGAAGATCGGCGATCCGGAGTTGAAGCCTGCGCTTCATCCACGGCTGAAAAACCATGTCGAATGCGCGCCACCCAAGAATATCGAGACGGCTACCCATGGCTTTCGCTCAGCTGCGGACGGTTCAGCGCATGGTTCTCTGATGCCGGCGTACCGCGCGCCCGTACTATTCGAAGGTCAATGAGTGCCCGAGCGGCGATTCCAATCTTGCGGGGCACAGTAGTGCGCGCCCGTCGACTCAGGTTGTCGTAGTTGTTCTCACGCAATTCATCGTGAATCCCACGATACACGCGTGCAGCGACAGCCATACACGGCTGCACGCCACCCGGAAGCGCAGGCAACCACTCGAATGCGACGCGATAGTGCTCGTCCGCCGTTGTCATTATTTCCTCCAGCACATTGCGATACGCGTCGCTGATCGGGCTGCGTCCAGAGAACATTGCATCGATATCTGCCGACGTCACGGAATGACGGCGCAATACATCGCCGGGTAGGTACAGTCGGCCGCGCTGCCAGTCCTCACCAACATCTCTCACAATGTTCGTAAGCTGCATTGCGTGGCCCATCCGCTCTGCGTTGAGCAGAACGGCTGAGTCCCGAACCCCTACGAGGCCCGCAATCCAGCGCCCAACGACTCCCGCAGCGCCATACGTGTAGCGCACAAGATCCAAGCTTGTTGTGTACGGTGTCTCTGCAAGATCCATCCGCATCGCAGCGGCAAGATCGTCCACGTAAGCGAACGGCACCGACGCGTCGGCCATCTCGCGCATTGGCTTGTCGATGATTGCGCTACCGGATGGGTTTCCGTAATACGCAGCGCGCGACATTTCCACCCACTCTCGAAGTAGCTCGGCGGAACTTGCCTGCTCCAAAGCTGACGAGGCGGCCAGACTTGGTTCATCCACAATGTCATCGGTGAAACGACAAAATGCGTACACCCGTGCAATTCGGGCCGCTTCGATTCGCGGAAGCAGACGACTTGCAAACCTGAACGACATGCTGTTGCTGGCCAGGTAGCGAATCTCGCCGTCCGGCTCGTCGATGCAAGCCGCAGCACGCATTGCGATCACACGGCGGACCAGCTGTCGGCGCTCGGCGCGCTCCTTCGTCGCTGCGCCACCGAGTCGCACGCGCCACTCGTTCAGCACGTCCACGGTG
>JBDTAW010000045.1:0-8579 GCA_039924445.1 Gemmatimonadaceae bacterium | reverse complement strand
CTTGAAGCTGCTTGAAGCTGCTTGAAGCTGCGGGTGCCCTTTCTCCAAATGTAGTCTGCCAGTCATCCTCCGAACCACGCCAAGAGATGCGCCTTTTCTGCCTCTGTCAGCCGCGGCAATAACCGATGATCGTCCTCGAAACTGATCGCCTGATCCTGCGCCTTCTTACCACTGATGATGCCGAGTTCGTGCTGCGGCTCGTCAACGACCCGTCGTTTATCGAGAATATCGGGGACCGTGGCATAAGATCGCTGGAACAGGCGACCAACTATCTGCTCGACGGACCGATCAGCAGCTACCGGAATCACGGCCACGGGCCGTATATGGTAGTCCTCAAGTCCGTGCAGGCGCCTATCGGGATGTGCGGACTCCTCAAGCGGGTGAAGTTCGATGACGCTGATCTTGGCTACGCTCTGCTCCCTGAATACTGGCGTCAGGGCTTCGCGTTGGAGGCAGCGAAGGCGGTACTCGACTACGCGTATGCCTCTCTCAACCTCCCGCGAACACTCGGCCTGGTCTCGCCCGACAACAGGCCGTCGATCAGGCTCCTGGAGAAGCTGGGATTCGAATTTTCGGAATTGCGGCAGATGAAAGCCGACGGACTCCCGACGGCGGTTTACGTCCATACGCCGGGCCGGGAGCGCTCTCCGCAGTCGACTACATGATGATGGTGCGCTCCTAGGCGCGCCCTCAACGGGGTGAGCGCTCCAACAAGCTGATCGCCGGTTTCTTCATTTTGTGGTGCGAATTGTGCGCTCGCAGTACGCCGAACTTCAGCGATGACGGAGGCTGGCGATGCACCTGCAACTCCACCCGCAAGTATCAAGGGTTCGGCGGCAAACAGCAGTCGAACAGACGTCCGACTTACTCAAGGCGTATCTGGAGCACTGGACCGGTCCCGTCTATTCAGACGACAAGACCGACGTGCTGGACGAGAGGTCGGCCGCATTGTCCGTCGGATTCATACTCCCGCACAGGATACTTGGGTAAGTAACGCTGCCCGCTTCCGACCGCCCCCGAGTCATCCTCGCGAAAGCGAGTATCCATGTTCGGTAAGGGCCGGGAAACGACAACGGATTCCCGCTGTCTCGGGAATGAGGACGTAAGCGGGTTCCCCTTCAGGATATCCGCGTCCCCAGTGGCACCTCCGCGTCCGGTCTCAGCAGAACAACGTCGCTTGGCGTCTCACACGCTCCGAGGACAAGAACCTCTGATATGAACGGCCCGATCTGACGAGGCGGGAAGTTCACAACGGCGACCACCAGTCGCCCCACCAGGTCCGCCGGCTGGTAGTGCAACGTCAGCTGCGCGCTCGATCGACGAGTGCCCAACTCCCCAAAATCGATCGTCAACTTGATCGCGGGCTTCCGAGCCTCCGGAAAGGGCTCCGCACTCAACACACGTCCAACCCGCAGGTCCGCGGCGAAGAACTCCTCGGGAGTAATCGTTGGTGTTGTCATATGTGTCAGAAATTACGCATCGAAGGTGACACTTGTCACCCGATTCCGGTGACATGCTTCACTACTGTCCATGCACGCGCCTCGGCATAATCAACACAACGCCGCGATCGCGACGTTCAAATCGGTGGCCCTTCCCGGAGCAAATCCAACATGCGTCCAACGCTCTTGCATCTCATGATCACCGCGAGCGCTGTCAGCCTCGCTTCAGTTAATCCGACCGCTGCACAATCCACCACGCCTTCGACGAATGCAACTTCAACTCACTCTGCCGTTGGAATGATCAGTAACTTCGATGACGGTACAACCAAATCGTCAATCGGATTCGGCTGGGTCGTCAGCACCGATCAGATGATGGGCGGCCAGTCAACCGCAGATATGAAAGTTGTCGACGGCGGTGCCAACGGGAGTGCGAAATCTCTTGAAACAACCGGCACCGTCGCGCCAGGGCTCTCCTATGCGTGGGCGGGCCCCATGTTCATGCCTGGCGCCAAAGCGATGGACCCAGTCAACCTTTCCGCAGCGAAGTCGTTGTCGTTCTGGGCAAAGGGAGACGGCCGAACATACCAGGTCATGATGTTCGCGCAAAGTGCGGGTCAGATGCCACTGTCGGTTGATTTCGTCGCAGGCCCGGAATGGAAGAAGTACACGTTCCCATTCTCTGCATTCCAGGGAATCGACGGTCATGACATTCAGGGCATCGCGTTTACAGCCGGATTGCCAGCCGGACCATTCAAGTTCCAACTCGATGAGGTGAGTTTCCAATGACCGTCGCTACGGCGGCTGCACGACTCACGTCCGTCTCCAAGCGTTATGACGACAAAATCGCGCTGCGCGATGTCTCGCTCGACATCCAGCCTGGAGGCGTCGTCGCTCTGCTCGGTCCAAATGGCGCCGGTAAAACGACGACGGTCAAGCTGCTACTCGGTCTCGCCGCTCCCACCAGCGGTACTGTTGAGCTGTTCGGCCACGATCCGCGCTCAGCGGGATCGCGGAAACGGATCGGCGCTATGCTGCAGGTCGGAAAAGTCCCCGAGACACTGCGCGTTCGCGAACACATCGATCTCTTTCGCAGCTACTATCCGGCGCCGATGGCAGCTGCCGATGTCTACGCAGCGGCCGGCCTCGCAGGACTGGAAGACCGCAAGTTTGGCGATCTGTCAGGCGGTCAACGGCAGCGAGTCCTGTTCGCGCTCGCAATCTGCGGCGATCCGGACATGCTCTTTCTGGATGAGCCAACTCTAGGCTTAGACGTCGAGGCACGAAGAAGTTTCTGGAGTCAGATCCGCGGTTTTGTCGCGCGGGGACGCACTGTATTACTCACAACGCACTATCTGGAAGAGGCCGACGCACTTGCCGATCGAATTGTAGTGATCGATCACGGTTCAGTGATCGCCGACGGATCACCTGCACAAATCAAGCAGCGAGTATCCGGACGACGAATACGCTGTACCACCAGACTCAGCGAGGCGGACCTGCGCGCAATACCCGGTGTCACAGAAGTTCGCTATGACAACGGAAACGCGGAGCTTGTCGTTACAACAGCCGAAAGCGTAACACGGGAACTGCTTTGGAACGACGAAACACTCTCCGATCTCGAGGTGTCCGGAATCCAGCTCGAAGAGGCATTTCTGGCACTCACCAACTCCAGGGAGGCAGCATGAGCAGCGTGGTCATTCCCATCGCGCCCAGCAACTCGCTGGATGATCAGCGATTATCTCCCTCACTTCGGGTCTATTTTACCGAAGCGAAGTACGAGATCATCAAGCAGATGCGAATCCCCGCCTTCATGATTCCGACGATCGGTTTTCCGATCATGTTCTACGTCCTTTTCGGAATCGTGATGCCGGGGAACGGTAGCACTTCGCACGTCGCATCAACCTACATGCTTGCCACTTACGGTGCGTTCGGCGTCATCGGGATTGCATTGTTTGCACTCGGCGTCGGTGTCGCAACCGAACGAGGCCAGGGGTGGCTCACGGTGAAACGCGCAAGCCCGATGCCGGTTTCAGCATACTTCTTCGCGAAATACGTCACCACACTCGTGATCAGCGTCGTGCTCATGCTCCTCATGTGTGCGGTGGGCGTCATTTTTGGTCATGTCCGATTACCGCTATCACAGTGGCTGCTGCTCATCACCGCCGAAACGCTGGGCGCCATTCCATTTTGCGCCATTGGCTTGGCCATTGGCTACCTCGCCGGCCCCAATTCAGCGGCACCCATTGTCAACGTGATTTATCTGCCCATGGCATTTCTGTCGGGCCTCTTTATTCCCGCCGAAATGTTGCCCAAGTTTCTCCAGAGCTTTGCCGTGGCACTTCCGCCATACCACCTCGGCAGACTTGCGCTCAATGCAGTGGGGCTGGAGGCGGCGTCCGGTGCGCCAGGGCACATCGCGGCATTACTCGGTTTCGGGCTGTTGTTCACGATCATCGCCTTCATCGCATATCGCCGCGACGAAGGGAAGACTTACGGCTGATCCAGGATCGCTTTGTGAAGCTTTCGCGCTTTCGACTTCTTCCCCCGGACCAGGACCTGGGATGGTCCCCGTTCGGGTGGCTGATCTATTTTCCCGCGCTGTTCGTGTCACCTGTGCTCTCGCATTCGAGCACAACGGTGTGGATTGCGACGATAGCGACGGCAGTAGTTTTTCTACCGCTTTACTTTCGCGGATTCTGGGCGTGTGGTATCGAACGATACTGGATTATCGCGGGTATCGCGGTGCTTGGAATGTTGCTCTCGCCCATGAACCCGGGTGCTCCGGTCCTCACCATCTATGCCGCTTCATTCGCGGGAGCACTCAGACCGAATCGGCGAGCAACTCAGGCTATCCTGCTCGTAGTTGCCGCCGCATTGCTGGAGGCTTTGGTTCTGCGGCTGCCTCCAGAAGTATGGACGTGGCAAATTGTGATAAGCCTCGTAGTCGGATTCAGCAACACACATTTTGCCAGAGTTCGTGAAACGAACCATCGATTGCGTCGGGCAAACGAGGAAATCGCACACCTTGCAAAGGTCGCGGAGCGCGAGCGGATTGCGCGTGACCTGCATGATATACTTGGCCACACGCTTTCTCTGATTACACTCAAGGCAGCGCTCGCGTCGCGGCTCGCAGATCGGGATCCAGCGCGCGCTGCTGTAGAAATTCGGGACGTAGAGCGAATATCGCGCGAAACTCTCGCTGAAGTGCGTGCAGCCGTCGCAGGGTATCGTGATTCGGGGCTCGCAAGTGAACTGGTGAGCGCTGACTCGATGCTCACGGCGGCCGGTGTATCCTTGAGCAGTTCCATCGAGGAGTTGACTCTGTCGCCTGCAGAGGAGACTGTGCTCGCACTGATATTGCGCGAGGCCGTAACGAACGTCGTCCGGCACGCACACGCGACACGCTGCGAAGTAACGTTGGCGATGGCTGATGGCGTGCGGACTTTTCGAATCGCGGACGATGGCAGTGGCAAGCGTGGGGTAGATGGCAACGGCATTACGGGAATGCGCGAACGCGTCAGATCGCTCGGTGGTGATATCGCAATTGAGCCATTCCCGGGCACGCGTATTCGTGTCACGCTCGCGCATGGCACTGAACGGCGAGACGGTCCACCCTCGTCCAGCGCGCCTGCCAAACTTGCCATCCTCGCATGATGACAGTAGCCACGCTCGCGCCATGATCAGAGTAATTGTCGCCGAGGATCAGGGAATGGTACTTGGCGCGCTGGCGGCGTTGCTCGAAACCGAATCGGATATTCAGGTTATCGCACGAGCTCACGACGGCCGAGAGGCAGTGGCGCTGGTGCTCGAGCACTCGCCCGACGTTCTGCTTACCGACATCGAGATGCCGCACCTCACCGGACTCGAGGTCGCGGCCGAGCTGAAGAGACTCAAACTGCGAACACGAGTTGTGATACTTACAACTTTTGCTCGAGGTGGATACCTGCGTCGAGCGCTCGAATCTGGTGCGAGTGGCTATTTATTGAAGGACAGCCCGCCCGATATGCTCGCGGATGCGGTGCGTCGTGTTCATGCCGGACTGCGCGCAGTAGCTCCCGATCTCGCCGCGGAAGCGTGGACCGCGCCAGACCCGTTGACTGACAGGGAACGCCAGGCCTTGCGGTACGCCGGCGAGGGCAAGACCAGCACGGAGATCGCTTCGACTCTGAATCTATCGGAAGGGACGGTGCGGAATTACCTGTCCGAGGCGATGGCGAAGCTGGGAGCATCTACGAGAGTCGAGGCCGCGCGCATGGCAAGGGATAAGGGCTGGCTGTAACGATCCGCGTGTGTTGCTGAACGCCCGCATTGCGTAGAACATAGCAGCCTGCCAGTTTCATGCACCATGGATTCGAATTGGTAGTTGAGACGTCCCGAGTGGCCCCTGCACGTGGCGCCGACACGCATCCAGAACGCTGGCGCATGCTCATATTGCTTGCCAGCGCCGAGCTGCTCGGCATGTCGCTCTGGTTCGCCGCCAGCGCTGTGTCGGCGCAGTACCGAATACTGTGGGGCCTGACCGCATCGCAGGCTGGCTGGCTTACAACAGTTGTGCAGCTCGGATTCGTGATTGGTACGGCGGTACTCGCAACGTTGAACGCTGTTGATATTGTCCCATCGAGACAATTGTTCGCGGCGGGCGCTATAACCGGTGCGATCGCGAACGCTGCGCTTGTGGTAGCGCCCGGGTTCCGCACCGCACTTCTCTGCAGAATGTTCACCGGTGTCGCTCTGGCGGCCGTGTATCCGCCAGCGATGAAGATGATCTCCACCTGGTTTCGTGCGCGGCGGGGTCTAGCAGTTGGTGGAATTGTGGGAGCGCTCACCGTGGGAAAAGCAACTCCGTATCTGGTGCACGCAATTCCCGGTGCTGGTATCCGGCCAGTCGTTCTAACTGCATCGGCGGCCGCATTGACCGCGGCGATCCTCATTCTCATTGGTTATCGCGACGGTCCCTATCCATTCCCACCGCGCCCATTCTCGTGGGGACTCGTTGCAAGCATTGCACGTGAGCCAAAATTCCGCCTTGCAACGGGCGGATATCTGGGCCACATGTGGGAACTCTACGCAGCCTGGACATGGTTGCCAGTTTTCATCTCGGCGAGCATCACGGCGCAGCGCGGCCAGTCGTCTGCAGCGACTTCCATCGCATCGATCGTAGCATTTGCTGCACTCGCTATCGGAGGAGCTGGTTGCATCTGGGGCGGCCTTCTGGCCGACCGCCGCGGCCGGGAATGGCTTGTCACTGTCGCAATGACCGTGAGCGGTGCATGTGCGTTGCTGATCGGACTCACATTCGGGATGACGCTCTGGGTCGTTGTCCCGATCGCGCTCGTCTGGGGATTCTTCGTCATCGCGGACAGCGCGCAATTCTCCGTGCTCGTTACCGAGAGCGTACCCCCGCATGCTGTAGGAACAGCGCTAACAGTGCAGACGTCGCTCGGCTTTCTGCTGACGATGGTGACGATTCAGACCGTACCGCAACTATCACAATTGATCACGTGGCGTTGGGCATTTGCGATCCTCGCGTTCGGACCGATGTTCGGGATCTGGAGCATACGCAAGCTCGCTACGATCATGCCCGATTGATTTTGTTGAGTGAATCCTAGGGCGTCTGCCCTGATACCATAGTAGGCGTAGTGACTCCCAGATCATTGCCGACTCCGATCCCGAGCGCGCCATGGTAATCGCCACCCCAGCAATACGCTATTCCGTTTGACAAGCCGCACAGCTCGCCGGTTGTGAACGAAATTGAGGAGAACTGTCGGCCGGCCTGAATTTTGGTTGGAGTTGGCGTGCAGTCCGAGTACGTTGAACAGGCCAGGTTCGGCACACCGAGCACCGATGCAACGTAACCCCAGCAATAGATATCGCCGCCACCAGTCAATCCGCAAAAACCCCTATCGTGCCCGCTTAGTTGTACGAAAGCTGGTGCGCCGAGAATTGCTCCAGGGACAGTATCGGAAACTTCACTACCATTCCCAAGCTGTGCGTAGTCATTGCTTCCCCAACAATACGCTACACCGCCTCCATCCAGTCCGCATGTTGCACCAGATGCACTGGCGAGCGTTGTAAACCGTAAAGATGTGTTGACCGGTACCGGTGACGGTGAGCAAGTCGTTGCGATCGTCGTAGTTCCACTGGACCCATACGTCGTCGAGTTGCACGCCTTACTGCCAGCGGCAACGCCAAGGCGACCCTCAAGGTCCATTCCCCAGCAATATGCTTTGCCAGCAGGATCAAGTGCGCAGGTATTCAGCGTGTTGAGCGCATAACTGTGGAAGGTGATGTTGCTATCGACCAACGCTGGTTTCACCGCATCCGTCTGATACAAATTCGCCTGGCCTAGCTGTCCAACTCCGCCGCCGCCCCAGCAATACGATTGCCCCGTTGTTGTGGTGCCGCAGCTTGCGCCATATCCGCGTTGAACTTCGACAAACGAAAGACCGCCGGTGACGGTCCCCATCGGTTCGACTTGCAGCGACTCTTTCCCATTTCCATTTGATCCGAACACGTTACCTCCCCAGCATACCGCCGACCCGTCAGTGCGCAACGCACAACCACCGATGTTCGCCAGCGATATGGACTTGACGTCCAGATCGGCGGAAATCGGTTGCGGTGTTGTCGCATTCTGTCCAGCCGGAATGCCGAGTGGCACGAGTTGCCCTGCACCGTTGTCACCCCAACAGTAGGCATACCCCTCGACCGACAATCCGCAGGTTGTGTTTGCGTCCATAGTAAAGCTGGCAAACCGAATACCACGTGAGGTGAACGTACTCGTCACAGCTGGAACGGAGTCAACTGCCGCCGAAAGGACAACCGGTCCCACAGTCACAGGCAGTCGCACACGTGTGCTCGCAGTTCCATCTGTCGATGTTGCGACCGTCCCTGACGTAACTCCACCGGTGTCAACACCGAATCGAACACTTACGCCAGTTGTTGGATTGCCGTATTGATCTGTGACAGCCACTTTAACCGGAGTTACCAGCGTAGCACCGTACGGGCCGCTCTGCTTATCTCCGGATACAATTTTCAGGAGTGCTGGGCGACCGGCTACCGCCGTAGCAGTTATCACTGCGTTCACCTCCGTACCATTGACTGTCGCCGACGCCGTCAGACGTTGAACTCGTGCAGTGGTTCCTA
>JBDTAW010000044.1:0-12169 GCA_039924445.1 Gemmatimonadaceae bacterium | reverse complement strand
GATCTGCGCAAGCATCGGCATTACGAAAAGCCGAGCGAGCGTCGGAAGCGCAAGATGAACGCTGCGACTCGCAAGAATCGCCGTCATCGCGCGATGTAATGTCGTCTCTCGGCGACAAGCTGCAGGCTGACCTCAACTCGGCGCGAAAGGCGCAGGACAAGGCGGGCGTGCTGCTGTTGGGAACCATTCTGTCGGACGTCAAGAACAAGCGGATCGAACTGCAACGCGATCCCTCTGACGACGACGTACTCGATGTGCTGCGCAAGGGAATCAAGCGCCGCCGCGAGTCGGTTGAGATGTACGAAAAAGGCAAGCGCCTTGATCTCGCCGAAAAGGAACGCGCAGAAGTCGCAGCGCTGGAGAAGTATCTGCCGGCGCAGGTCGGCGAGGATGAAATCCGCGCCGCAGTGCGCGCCGCTATAGCCGCTGGCGCAACTTCGATGGGCCCACTGATGGGCCGAGTCAACCCGCAATTCAAGGGACGCGCGGATGGTGGCGTGATCAGTAGAATCGCAAAGGAAGAGCTGGCCTGAAGCAGTCATCCCCGCGAAAGCGGGGATCCATGTTCCGGCGCCCGGCTTCGGATCTGCACCGCGACCTGAGTGCAGATGGATCCCGACCTTCGGCGGGATGACAACCTTGAGTGCAAACCGCGCTAGTGACCTCTGAACACGAAGTACACCGCGCCCACTATGCACAGTGCGGCCCA
Source organism: Gemmatimonadaceae bacterium (assembly GCA_039924445.1). Classification (GTDB taxonomy): domain Bacteria; phylum Gemmatimonadota; class Gemmatimonadetes; order Gemmatimonadales; family Gemmatimonadaceae; genus Fen-1247. The sequence continues at coordinate 11,460 of JBDTAW010000044.1, read as the reverse complement.
CAAGTAATCCAGCTTCAGCGGCTGGTCCATATAGAAGAATGCGAACGGGACAAACACGCTTAGCGTGATCACCTCCTGCAGTATCTTCAACTGGCCCAGCGTCATCGTCGTGTAGCCGATCCGGTTAGCTGGCACCTGGAGCATGTATTCGAAGAGTGCAATCCCCCAGCTCACGAGCGCCGCGATGTACCATGGTCGGGATTCCAGGTTCTTGAGATGGCCATACCACGCGAACGTCATAAACACGTTCGAACAGACGAGCAGGCCCGCGGTTCTGAAGATGACGGATCGGAAAATCATTGGCATGGACATGACCCAGGACGTTTGCGATAAACGAGCCGCGTTCTCCACACCGATCTTCGGTATGTTTTCGCGGCACTCGATATAATTCAGCAGACCCATGAATAACCACGCGCTCGCTGTTCTGGAATTCCCCCGCGTCCTGGACGTGGTCGCCGAGCGGGCGACGTCGGAGGAAGGGGTCGAGCGCGTCCGGGCCCTTCGCCCGACGACCGACAGGGACTGGATCGAACGGGAACAAGCCAGAGTCTTCGCGGTGCGATCTCTTATCGCCAGCGAGGCCCGCTGGGCACCGTACGCGATCCCTGCAGCGCGGCGTGCACTCGAGCGACTTCGCGTTGAGAACGCGACCCTCGCTGCGGGCGACTTCAGTTTGTTGCGCGCATTACTGCGTAGCTCCCGAATGACCCTTGACTCGCTTCGCGATCCGCGCCTGCCGGTCGCTGCGCGGGCGGTCCTCGAACCAGTCACGACGCAACTTGTTCGGGACGCTGCGTCCGAGTCCGCGATAGATCAGGTGCTGGACGATGACGGCGAAGTCAGAGATTCCGCATCGCCAAAGCTCCGCGGAATCCGACGCGAGTTGCGTCACGCCGAATCGAACCTCGTCTCGTTGCTCGAGCGACTGATGTCACGCCTCGATGCGACGCAGCAAGTTCCCGACATGTCCGTCACGATTAGGAATGGGCGGTACGTGATTCCAGTCCGCCGCGAGGGTCGTGGTGCGGTGGGTGGAATTGTGCACGATGCATCGTCGACTGGAAGCACGCTATTCATCGAGCCACCGGCGGCGGTCGAAGCGGGGAACCGGATGCGCGAACTGGCATCGGAGGAACTCATCGAGGTCGAGCGCATATTGTTCGAACTTGCCGGCAGACTTCGCCCGGCACACCCGGTCATGGCTGGCGCTCTGGATGGGCTCGCGGAACTCGAGTCACTCTATGCGCGCGGAAGAATGGCCCTCGAGTTCGGAGCCGCTCCCGTCGCGATAAGCGATCCGGGAGGCACATTCGGGATCGTGGGCGGCCGACATCCGTTGCTGCTTGCGCAGGGCGCACGTGTCGTTCCGTTCGATCTCTCGCTCACCGAATCGGAGCGGACATTCCTGATTTCCGGTCCGAATACTGGTGGCAAGACTGTGCTCATCAAGGCCATCGCGTTGTTGTCGCTTTGTGTTCAATCGGGAATTCCGCCGACGGTCGGTGAGGGAAGCACAATTGCCATCTACGATGAGATCTTCGCTGATATCGGCGACGAACAATCGATAGCTGCGAGCCTTTCGACTTTTTCCGCGCATGTAAAGAATCTCCGCGAGATTCTCTCTGGTGCGACCGACCACTCGCTCGTCATCATCGACGAACTCGGCTCGGGTACGGATCCGGTCGAAGGGGCCGCGCTTGGCGGAGCTGTGCTGGAGTCACTCACCAACCGGAATGCACGTACGGTCGCGACGACGCACCTTGGTGCACTCAAGCAACTTGCGGTCGAGAATCCCGGCGTGGTGAATGGTTCGTTGCAGTTCGACGCGATCGAGTTGGCGCCGACTTACCGGCTGATAAAGGGGATACCGGGTCAATCGTACGGTTTGAGCATCGCGCGAAGGCTTGGCGTTCCCGCCGATGTGCTTGAACGTGCGGAACTTCGTCTGCCGGTCGGCGAAAGGGATGTCAATGTTCTCCTCGCCGATCTTGAAGCGCGCGACAGCGCGCTTGCTGAGCGTGAACGCGAGGCGGAACTCATCGCAAACGACGCACGTGAGCGGGCTCGCCGGGTCGCCGAACGTGAGCACAACGCAGGCGTGCGCGAGCGGGAAGCGGAACGACGCGCGCGGGAAGAGTCGCGTCGATATCTCCTGTCTGCACGGAAGGACATCGAAAACACCATCAAGTCGCTCCGGAAGTCCGACAATGTGGACGAGGCGGCTCGTGAAGCGCGGCGTCACGTAGAGGATCTCGCCAAGGATCAGACGGCGCAGCTCGAGCGGCTTGATGCACGCGAGCGCGTCGGTGTCGCACGCGATATCAGCCCGCAGGACAGGACGCCGCCCGCAGTCGGTGATCATGTTTCTGTCGCGAGCATGGGCGGTCGCGTCGGACAGCTTATGGAAATGCGTGATGACAACGCAATTGTAGCTATCGGTACTCTGAAGCTATCGCTCCCGCTCACGGACCTCACACGCACGGCGCGCCCGCAACCGCAGGCAGCTGTGAGTATTCGCGGCGACATCCCGGAGGTGCACGTGGCGAGCGAGATCGACCTGCGCGGCATGCGCGTGGGTGAGGTCGAGGACATCGTGATGTACGCGGTGGATAATGCTGTTCGTGCCGACATGAAGGCGCTGAGGATAATCCACGGCAAAGGCACTGGCGCGCTTCGCGAACGCATCTCCGAAATGCTCCGCAAGGAGCCGCGTGTCGTGAACTATCGGCTGGGTGCCTGGAACGAAGGCGGTGCTGGAGTGACAGTGGTGGAACTGGCATGAGTTCCGACCCGGTTGTCGAGCGGGTCCGGGAAGCTGCCGATATCGTGCAGATAATCGGCGAACACGTGAAGCTCAAACGTGCGGGCGGTGATTTTCGCGGACCCTGCCCATTTCATGGTGGCAAGAACCCGAATTTCAGCGTCTCGCCGAAACGTGGTCAGTATCATTGTTTCAAGTGCGGTGAATCGGGCGACGTCTTCACGTTCCTGCAAAAACAGCTCGGCATGAGCTTTCCGGACGCGCTCCGATCTGTCGCGGGTACCGTCGGCATTGAAGTTCCGCAACAACGAATAGAGCGGCCAGGGCCCGATCCTCGCGATCCGTTCTGGGAGATGAACGCGGTAGCGGCGGACTACTTCACGCGCGAACTGTGGGACTCCGAACGTGGAAATCAGGCGCGAGCTTATCTGCAGGGCCGTTCGATCAGCCGAGCGGACGCCGATCGATTCGAATTGGGGTTCGCCCCTGACGATATAGGGACGTTCCGCACGCACATGGCGACGATGGGTTTCGATGTGGACCGGCTCATTGAAGGCGGGCTGCTTGTACGACGCGACGAGAACTCCGAGCCGCGCCCGCGGTTCCGGAACCGGCTCATCTTTCCAATTCTCGATGCATCGGGGCGCCATGTTGCATTCGGTGGTCGCGCCCTTGGCGACGCCGAGCCGAAATATCTCAATTCGCCGGAAACTCCGGTTTTCAGCAAGTCAAAGACGCTCTACGCCCTGGGCTGGTGCAAGAACGACATCCGCAAGGCCGACCGCGTTTTTGTCGTGGAAGGCTACATGGATGCGATCCGGTTGATGGTTGCTGGTCTGAACACCGTAGTCGCGCCGATGGGAACTGCCCTCACTGAGCAGCAAGCCGGAATGATGGTCCGATACACGAAGAACGTCTTTCTTCTGTACGATAGTGATCAGGCTGGGCTGAAGGCGACCTTCCGTTCTGGTGATGAGTTGCTCCGACACGGATGTGCCGTGCGAGTGATAACTCTTCCGAACGGAGAGGACCCCGACACCTTCGTGCGCGCCAATGGTGCGACTGCACTGGAACAGCAGGTATCGCAGTCGATCGACATATTCGAGCGCAAGATTCAACTGCTCGAGCGCGGCGGCTGGTTTGCGGAGTTGCAGAAGAAGCGCCGCGCATTGGACAGGTTGCTCCCGACGATTCGTGCAACGTCGGATCCGCTTCTGCGCGAGCTGTACATCGGACGTGCTGCCGAGAAGACGGGAATCGCGAAAGAGGCGCTGATCCGGGAGGCGAGCCTCACGCCTCGCGGTGAGCCGCGCAGCCCGTTGCACGCCGTCGACTCCGGCGAAAGTGTGAGCAGCGGCGAGTCGAGTCACGGGGATAACTTCGAAACAGGATCGGCTCCTCCGCCCGACGACAGGCAGCACGCCCGTCGTGGCGAACGGCGGCGCAAGTACGACAGCGGGGCAGTCGCCGCTGAGCGTGAGTTGGTCCGGGCAATGTTGAACGACCCTACTCGAACGGCGGGAATCGCCGAGAAGGTGGATCCTGACCGGTTCACGCATGAGAACTATCGTTCCATCTTCTATGCAATGATGGATCTTGAGAACGATTTCACCGTCGAGCGACTCGCCGATCGACTTGAGCCGGCTGACGTGGCCGCGCTCAACGATCTTCTGGATGAGGGAGAAGCGCAGATTGATCCAGACAAGACGGTTTCGGCTTCGATTGCCGTACTGTTGATGCGTGATATTGATGCGAGACTTGCGGAGATCGACCGCATCATGAACCTGGCGAGCATTCCGGAGCAAGACGAGTTGACGAAGGAGAAATTACGGTTGCATAAGGAAATCGAACTTCTCGGTCAACCTGTCGGCAAGTCATTCAAATTTCTGAAGCGGCGCCAGCCAGCGCCCACAGAGTGACGCGCGCGAAAGTCCGCTGGCGTGCTGCACCGGAAGTTGATCAGGCCGCAGTTGCGTCGCTCTCTGCAGCATTGGGAATCGCCGAACCTGTTGCGCGACTGCTCGTCCATCGTGGCTTTGGAGATCCGGAAGCGGCAAAGCGATTCCTGCGTCCGCGCCTCGAGCAGCTCCACGACGGTCCAGCGATGATGAGCCTTGATATCGCCGTCGAGAGGCTGGTTCGCGCAGTTCGCGCCGGTGAACTCATCATGATCCATGGCGACTACGACGTCGATGGAATCTGTTCCACGACACTGCTGGTGCGCGCGATTCGCGGCTTTGGCGGCAACGTGGTGCCGTTCATACCCAATCGCATGACCGATGGCTATGACCTCGGCGCCGCTGGTGTGAAACACGCGCTCGAAATTGGCGCGCGGGTTGTGGTCACGTGCGATTGCGGCACCAGCGCACTCGAACCCGTCGCGGCGCTCACCGCTGCGGGCGTCGATGTAATTATCAGCGACCATCACCTTTCCCGCGGTGACATGGCGCAGTCGCTCGCATTGCTGAACCCACGTCGACCGGATTGCGAGTATCCGGACAAGGATCTTGCCGCGGTTGGAGTTGCGTTCAAGCTCGCGCTTGCACTCGCTCGAGCTCTGGATGCAAGCGACGCCTTTATATGGAAGATGCTCGATCTCGTCGCCCTGGCCACAGTCGCAGATGTCGCATCGTTGCGCGGCGAGAATCGCATATTCGTTCGCTACGGCATGAAGATGATCGCGGATACCGAGAACGTCGGACTGCGAGCGCTGCTCCGCGCTTCGGGTATGGATGGAAAGCCGCTTACCGCCGGACGCATTGGTTTTACACTCGCCCCCCGGTTGAACGCAGCAGGTAGACTCGGCCATGCACTACGTGGCGTCGAGTTGCTTCTGACCGATTCACAGCACGAAGCCAATACGATCGCACGCGAACTCGAGGAACTCAATCAGCGACGCCAGGCGCTGGACCGCAGTGCACTTGATGAAGCACGCGCCATGGCCGAACCGATGGTCGCGCGTGGAGCGATCGGTCTTGTGCTGGCGAAGGAAGGCTGGCATCCAGGTGTGGTCGGAATCGTTGCATCTCGAATAGTCGAGGAATATTCGAGACCCGCGATTCTCATCGCGATGGAAGGTGCGACGGGCAAGGGAAGTGGCCGCTCCGTTGGAGGTTTCGATCTGCACTCCGCGCTCGGCGAATGTGCGGACCTGCTGTTACGGTATGGCGGTCACCGTGCGGCAGCGGGCGTAACGATAGATGCGTCGAAACTCGACGAGTTTGCACGTCGATTCGACGAAGTGGCGAAGACCAGACTCAGCAGCGACGATCTCTTTCCCGAATTGCGGGTCGACGCAGAATTGGAGCTGGACGACGCCGCACTCGAGATCGAGCCGATGCTGCGGCACTTTGAACCGTTCGGTGTTGGCAATCCCTCACCGATATTCGCGGTGCGCAACGTCTCGATTTCCGGAAGTCCGCGTGTAATCGGGCGCGATGGATTGAAATTGACACTTGTCGGTCAATCCGGCACGTCGATCGAGGCGATCGGGTGGGGGATGGCCGCACTCGCGCCTGCGCTGCGCTCGGCGGCCGGGGTGGACGCGGCATTCCGGCTCGAGCGCGATGAGTACCAGGGAGTCAGCCGACTGCAGGCACGGCTGGCGGACATCGTCGTTCGGTGAGGATTGTCGGTGGTGTTTGGCGCGGACGCCAGATCAAGGCGCCGCGCGGGAGCGCGGTTCGCCCGACGCTCGACCGGGTGCGCGAGGCGTGGATGAGCATAGTCCAGCTTGCGTTGCCCGGTGCGCGTGTGCTGGACCTGTTCGCCGGTTCCGGAGCACTCGGCATAGAGGCCCTGTCGCGCGGTGCACTTTCCGCTGATTTCGTGGACTTGGATTCCCGCTCGCTCGCCATTGTGCGTTCCAATCTTGAAGCGCTAGGCGCCACAGACCAGTCGAGCTTAATCCGCGCAGATGCAGTGGATTTTGCAGGTGGATTGGCACCCGACTCCTATGATGTGGTATTTGCTGACCCACCCTACGCGAGTGATGCCTGCGTGAGAATCGCCGAAATCTGGCTGGGATCGCCATTCTCGACGTCGATTGGCATCGAACATTCCCGGGCGCAGGTGATGCCCGAGGGTGGCGATACCCGGCGGTATGGCGACTCCGGCATTACTTTCTATCGCTGATGCCTACAATCGCCGTGTACGCCGGTAGCTTTGACCCGATCACTCGCGGTCATGCGGAACTCGCTCGCAGAAGTCGGACATTTGTCGACGAACTGGTAGTCGCAGTTACGACGAACTCCAGCAAGCAGCCGCTCTTTTCGATCGAGGAGCGGATGTCGCTGGTTGAGACGACACTCGCCGATATTTCCGGTGTGAGTGTCTGTCGCTTCGACGGATTGCTCGCCGACTTCGCGCGCTCCGTGGGTGCGTCGTTGATCATCCGCGGGCTAAGGGCCGCGGGTGATTTCGAGTACGAGTTTCAGATGGCGCTGATGAATCGTCACCTCGGCCCGGGCCTCGAGACCGTGTTTATGGTCCCGTCAGTCGAAACCACGTACATCAGCTCGACGATTGTTCGTGAGGTCGCCCGCTACGGCGGTGACCTGACGGGGCTCGTGCATCCGGCGGTGGCGGTCGCTCTCCACACAAAATTCGCAAAGCCGTGAAGGCAATGGATTCCTCCGGCTTCATCGAAAGCATTCGGGCGCGTGCGACACTACTCAAGCGTCGGATCGTGTTCCCGGAGAGCGCTGATCCCCGCGTCCTCAAAGCCACCGAAAAGATGGACGCGCTGGGAATCTGCGATCCACAGTTAGTCGAAAGCTCAACCGGCGCGCTTGAGATTGCGGCTGATATGGTGGCGGCGGGTGTCGCACATGGCATGGTTGCCGGCGCCGCGACAACGACGCGGGATGTCCTTCGAGCGGCCATCAAGCGCATCGGACTCGCGCCGGGTATGGTAACAGTTTCGAGCGCGTTCTACATGGTCAGCGCGAGATCGTGGGATGCGCCGTCTCAGGTGCTGACGTTTACGGACTGCGCTGTAATTCCGTTCCCGACCGCTACCCAACTCGCCGACATCGCGATGTCAGCAGCAAGAGACCGCAGGAGAATTGTTGGCGATGAACCGATTGTCGCATTCCTGTCATACAGCACTGCCGGCAGTGCTGCAGGCGCCTCGGTTGACCTGATACGGGAAGCGGTAGGTCTTGTCCGGCAGCGTGCCCCCGAGCTCGTGGTGGACGGAGAATTGCAGGGAGACGCGGCGTTGGTTCCTGCGGTCGCAGCTTTAAAAGCGGCCGATTCGCCCTGTAAAGGGCGCGCCAACGTGCTGGTCTTTCCGTCTCTCGACGCGGGCAACATTGCGTACAAGCTGGTACAGCGCCTCGCTGGGGCAGAAGCGTTAGGGCCGATTCTGCAGGGACTTGCCCGGCCTGCGGCCGATCTGTCGCGCGGAGCGACGGTTGACGATATAATCAATGTGACGGCGATCACGGTATTACAAACGGAGAATTGATGAGTTTCACGCTTAAAAAGATTGGCGATGCGGTTGTCGTTGATGTCGAAGGGCAACTGATCGTCGGAAACAGACAGGAACTGAAACAGAAAGTCCTCGACGAGCTCGAGAAGGGCGAGCGCAAGTTCCTCATCGACTTTGCGCAGACCGGTTACATCGACAGTTCCGGCCTCGGCGTACTCGTCTCGTTGAGCAAGAAGATCCGAGAGCATGGCGGCGAACTCCGGCTCGCCGATCTGAACGATGATTTGCAGACCCTGTTTGAATTGACCAAGCTCGACACCCTTTTCCAGATTTCAGAGACCAGGGAGCGCGCACTCGAAGGCTTCTGATGCAGCTTTCACGACGGCTGCTCGGCTGGCGGACATTCCGCTCGCCGACGCGCCCAGCGTATCTGATGATGGGCTCTTCGACTCCGTGACGCCGCCATACGTTGCGCTCGATGTCGAAATTCCGAGCGATGTCAGACAGATCGAGCCAATCGTTTCGCTTGTCACCGAGCACTGCCGCAAGCTTCATCTGCCGCGGCGGCAGTGCTCGCTGAACATACCTGTCGCTCTCAGCGAGGCGCTTTCGAACGCGATAATCCAGGGGAATCACGAGGATCCCGAGAAGCACGTACGACTTCGGGCCACCGTCTCCGACAGAGCACTCGTTTTCGATATCGTCGATGAAGGGCGCGGATTCGACATGTCGGAAGTGTCGCACGATCCGACCACCGACGATGCGATCCATGCCGAAGATGGTCGCGGCGTCTTTCTCATGCGCAAACTCATGGACCGCGTCGAACAGTTCACGGGACCGAACAACGTGGTGCGCCTGACTCTCAACCGCTGATGAAGCGCGACCTCGAGGCCGAAATTGAGAATGCGGCGCGCGAGTTGGCGGAGCGGTATGAGGAGATCAATCTTCTCTACACGATAAGCGACATCCTCGGTCGTACGGTCTCGCTCGACAAAGCCGCTGAGACAATTCTGCGCGAGGTTTCCGAAACTGTCGGAGCACGCCGCGGCGTGATCTACGTCTGCGAGTCCGGTAGCGACATGCTTGACCCCATCGCGACGATTGGCACGAGCACCGGTCTGGCAAGCATCGCGTTGTCCGATCCGCTGAACCTTGCCGCACGCGCCTTTCGCGGTCGTCACGCGGTTGTCGTCGCACCCGAAGATGCGGTCATGGACGATGGCTTCCGTGCGGGCGCAGTCATGGCGGTGCCAATCATGTGGACCGGTGAGACCGGCAGACCGGAATTGCTCGGAGCCGTCAGTCTGACCAATCGAGTCACCAGCGCTGCATTCAGCGCCGGTGACGTCAAGCTGGTAGTCGCAATTGCAACGCAGATAGGCAGCGCCATCCAGAACGCACGCCTTGTGCGCGAGTCCCTTGAACAACAGCGCTTGCTTCAGGAAGTTCGTCTCGCGCACGATCTGCAGATGAAACTGCTGCCGAACGCAAACGTAGTCGCACCTCAGGCAGAAGCGGCTGCACGTGTCGTTCCCGCTGAGAGCGTCGGCGGAGATTTTTATCATCTCTTCAGACTCACTCCTTCGGCGACAGGCGTCATGATTGGGGACGTGTCCAGTCATGGATATCGCGCGGCATTGATCATGGCACTGGCGATGAGCGCCGCCGCGATCCATGCGCAGAGCACACTCGATCCGGGTGCAATGTTGCACGCGCTCCAGTACTCGTTGCGCGATGAGCTGTCGAACACGGAAATGTTTATTACGCTTTTTTATGGTGTACTCGACAGAGACAGCGGCACGCTACAGTACGCCAACGCTGGTCATCCGTACGTTTTCTGCTGTCATCCAACCGGAGAACCGGAACGGCTCGGCGCCATCGATCCGCCGCTCGGTCTGTCGGACCAGCCCCCGGGTTCGCGAACCGTGAAGTGGACTCCGGGTGCAGACATCCTTGCGTTATTCACCGACGGTATCACCGACGCATTGAACGAAGCCGGTCAACCGATGGGCGAACGTCGCGTCCTGGATGCAATCAAACGCAGCGCCGCGGAACCTGCGTCGATGATCGTCGATCGGGTATTTGATGCGCTACGTGCGCACGCCGGCGATGTAGTGCCGCGCGACGATCTCACCCTCGTCGTCATCCGGACCTGAGTACGCGCGGTCGTGGTGGGTTTCCGCCGACGCTAAAACGGCTCGGTCAGCATTTCCTCGCCGATCCACGCGCGCTCGTTCGAATTGTCGATGCGATCGATCCGGGGGAACACGACACGGTACTCGAGATCGGACCCGGGCGCGGCGCTTTAACTGAGATTCTCGCCGCGCGTTCGGGGAAGGTCGTTGCGGTCGAACTCGACCGCGCACTGTCGGAACTACTGCGAAAAAAGTTCGAAACGATGCCGAACGTGACTATTGTCGAGGCTGATTTCCTCAAGACTGATCCCGGTGAACTGGGTGGTCGCGGTTATCTACTCGTGGGTAACGTTCCCTACTACATCACCACTCCGATTCTATTTCACGCGCTTGCGTGCGCACTCCCGCGTCGCGCGGTGTTTCTGGTTCAGCGCGAAGTCGCCGTGCGGGCAATGGCCGCCGCTGGCAGCAAGAGCTACGGGGCGCTATCGGTGAATCTACAGGTCTTGGCAACTGTCGAACGTGTGTTCGACATACCCGCTGGTGCGTTCCAGCCCCCTCCCAAGGTCGAGTCTTCCGTCATTCGCGTGATCCCGCTCAGTGAGCCGATCCTGCGCGAAGGCGAACAACCGCATTTTCGTTCGTTCGTGCAGAGCCTGTTCAGCCAACGGCGAAAGCAGATCGGGACGATCCTTCGTGGCCTCACGGCCTTGCAAGCAGGTCCACCCGGCGTAGGTCTCGACGCACTGAATAAGCTTGGAATTCCTGCGACGGAGCGGCCGGAGAGGCTTTCTCCGCCACAGTTCCTCGCGCTATTTCGAGAGGTTCGCCAGAGCGAAGGATAGGGCTTCGAATTCGAGCCCCATGTTCACAGTTCGCGTGACAATCTCGGCTGGCACCGTGATCTGAAACGGCGCGAAATTCATGATCGCCTTTATACCCGCAGTCACCATCGTGTCCGCGACTGACTGCGCACCCTCGGCAGGCACGGCGATTACGCCGATATCGAAATGTTCGGTGCGTGCGTCCGTGGCCAGCCGCTTGATGTCGCGAACCTGGATGGAATTCACCGTCGTTCCGATCTTGCCGGGCGAAGCGTCGTACAGGGCCGAGACCTGGAATCCTTTTTC
>JBDTAW010000043.1:0-6087 GCA_039924445.1 Gemmatimonadaceae bacterium | reverse complement strand
CGACCAAACTCTTATACGATGGCGGATTCAGCGCCATCGATGGAACGATCACACAGCGCGGTGACACCTACTATCTCGTGATGAAGGACGAGACATTCTATCCGCCGCATCGCGACCTCCGCATCGCGTCAAGCAAACACGCCACCGGACCTTACGGACCCGCTTCGCCTGCGTTCACGGATCGCGATACGGAAGGTCCGTCGGTCCTGCAGACCGGCGGCTACTCTTACATCTACTACGACGAATACACGAGAGGCCACTACGGTGCAGTTCGGACAACTGACTTCGTGCATTTCGAACCGTTCTCCGATTCGCTGAAAACACCGCGCGGCATCAGGCACGGATCAGCGTTTCTAGCGCCGGAGTCGATACTTGATGGGTTGCTCGCACTGGATTCCACGCGTCGATAGCGTCGTCTCACCGATTCGCGTTCCGCCTGGGCGTATCGATCTTCACCAACAACACTCCGTGCCTTGGCACAACCGCAGAGAGTGAGTCGGTCTTCGCGCCCATGTCTTCATGCCGCCAGAGATCGCGCACCGGCTGACTTCCCGTCAGTCCGATGTCTGACCAGTGCACGCCGGCGGACTCGCACCATCCAGGGTCCCGCCGGCCTGCGCCAGGGCGGCGCCAGTCGGTGCGAGCATGGATAGGATGGCCAAAATGGTGGCGAAGTCCTGACGCAATGTCTTCATTCGTGTCTCTCGTTACGAGTGCACGTGGCGGTTAGACCGTATAATGTATCCAATACAATTCTCCTTGAATACGAGGACTTACCGTGCCACACCCCATCTCTCGGCGAGCGGCGCTCAAGCGACTGGGCGCGATCGGAGCCGGATTCGCACTCAGCGGCGATACCCTCGGCGGGCTGATCATCCGCCGACGCGGTCACGATTTAGTGATCGCCGGTCAGCCGGTCGAGATCACAGTCTTGTCAGTGAGTCCACAAACTGTGCGACTAACCGTCCGGCCGATCCGGAATGGACAGGCGCAAACATTGCCGATCACGGGTGAGCTTGTCAGCCACGAGCTCGGAACAGTATCGCGGCGCAGTCGCACCGCCCCGGATCTCGTGCGGGTCCGAGCAGGCGATCTCTTCGTCACAGTGAAAGACGGTCCGCCCAGCATTCTGGTTGAGACTGCCGACGGCACCATCGTTCAACATCTCGGTTTCGACGCATCCACCGCCGACATGTCGTTCACGCTGGGCTCTTCTCCACTCCTCGCACTTGGCGAAGGCGGTCCGCAATTCGATCGGCGCGGCACGACTGACAAGATGATCATCGGACAGGACGCATATCATCTCGAAACGAACGGCACACGCGCGCCAATTCAGTGGCTGGTAGGGACCGAAGGGTGGGCAATGTTCATCCACCAGCCGCACGGCGCATTCGACTTCAGCGGAACGTCGGGGAAGTTCACGCCACATGTGCCTGCGCATGACGCTTCCCATGCTGCTGCGCCCGCTGATCTGCTGCCGCTCGATGTGTTTGTGGTTTCGTCCCGCGAGCCGCGCGTAGTAATGCGTGAGTACGCGCGAATCACAGGCCTGCCCGAAATGCCGGCGTTATGGGGATTCGGATATCTGCAATCCTCTCGCACCCTCGCGGGCCCCGACGATGTGATGGGAGTCGCGCGCAGGATGCGCGAGAAACGTCTCCCATGCGATGCGCTCATCTACCTCGGCACGGGGTTCTGCCCGTCAGGCTGGAACACGCGCAACGGAGACTTCACCTGGAACGCAGCGAACTTCCCAAATCCGAAACAGCAGATCGCTGCGCTGCACGACGAACATTTCAAGGTAGTGCTGCACGTCGTCGTGGAAGGTCATCGCCTGACCGGCACAGTTGCGGATAATTGTACTGCCGCACCGCTGCCAAGTGGGGTCACTGCCGATGGACACTGGCCGCCGGACAGACAGGTCGCATGCTACTGGCCAACACACAAATCGGTGATGGTCGATGACGGCATCGACGGTTGGTGGCCCGACCAGGGCGACGGATTCGATGGCCCGTCCGAACTGAATCGGCATCGCATGTACTGGGAAGGTACGCAACTATTCAGACCGAACGAGCGACCGTTTGCGCTGCATCGCAACGCATCCGCAGGAGTGCAGCGATTTGGCGGATTCGTCTGGTCGGGCGATGTTGACTCCCTCTGGGAAACGTTGCGCACGCATGTATCAGTAGGCATCAATTCCGGTTTGACCGGACTGCCGTATTGGGGAACTGACATCGGCGGCTTTTATCCGACCAAGGAGTACACAGGTGAAATGTTCGTGCGCTGGTTCCAGTTCGGCGCATTCTGTCCGCTGTTCCGTTCGCATGGACGCAACTGGCATCTTCACCTGCCGTGGGGATGGGATGGCGGCGATGGCGGTCCGCCCGAGACGCGCGGCTTTACCGTGGACCCGGCCGAGATGCACAACACGATGGTCGAGCCGATCTGTCGCACGTACATGGAGCTGCGTTACAAGTTGTTGCCGTATCTGTACACTGCTGTTCGCGAATGTCACGACACCGGAATGCCGATCATGCGCGCACTATGGCTGCACCATCCCGGTGATGCAACCGCCGTTGCGCGCGGCGACGAATATCTCTGGGGCCGCGACCTGCTAGTTGCCCCAGTGGTGGAGAAAGGAGCGACGTCGCGATCTCTCTATCTCCCGCGCGGAAGTTGGTACGATTTCTGGAATGAGGAAAGAATGGACGGCGGACGCGAGATTGATCGCGCAGTAGATCTCGCAACACTACCGTTGTACGTTCGCGGCGGTTCCGTGATTCCAATGGGCCCAGTGAAGCAGTACGTGGACGAGCCGAGCGAGGAACCCATGACGCTCGTTGTATTTCCTGGCGCCGATGGCGAGTCGTCATGGTACGAAGACGACGGCAACACATTCGACTACCGTCGCGGCGACTACATGGCGGTGAAGATGAACTGGCACGATTCAGCGCGGCGACTAACGCTGAGCCTGGCGCCGAGCTCGCGAATGCGTGCGCCAGCACCGCGGCCGATCAAGGTGAGAGTGGCTGGTAACACGAAAGTCACATCGGTGTCATTTACAGGACGGGAGCTTATGATCGCGCTGTAAGATGGTGAACAAACGCCGTATAGCTACCGACGCAAATTGGGCATCAGCGACTGCCACGAGTTGATGAATACCAGTTTTCGCGGCGTCGCCGCGGTTTTGTCGCGTCTTGCCAGCATGAGGAATCCTTCTGTACCAGGCAATACAGCGAATCCGCCCTCCTGCTGAGTAAAGCGAGCGGTCGAAAACAGCGCACGGCGATCGCGCACCACAAAGTCTCCGGCAGTTGATACCGTAGCAGATATCAGGCTGTCGCTGCCGAAATACAGCAGCTCGCGACCATCGCGCGACCAGCGTGGTGTCGTGCCGCCACTCAGTGAAACCTGCCAGCGATCGGCACGTGTCGGGTCGGTGGAGCGTACATATATCTCTCGGCGTCCGGATTCATTGGACGCGTATGCGAGCCATCTTCCGTCGGGCGAGGGTCGCGGTGACGTCTGTCGTGCGGGCCCCGCGACGATGGCACGATCGGCCACATTTGATGAATC
The DNA here is from genome assembly GCA_039924445.1 of Gemmatimonadaceae bacterium. Taxonomy (GTDB): domain Bacteria; phylum Gemmatimonadota; class Gemmatimonadetes; order Gemmatimonadales; family Gemmatimonadaceae; genus Fen-1247. The sequence continues at coordinate 2,511 of JBDTAW010000043.1, read as the reverse complement.
CAGAGAGCGCACGTAGATGTCACTTCGACCACCGACTCCCTTTACGTAGTACAGGGTGCGCCCGTCCGGTGACGGAGCTGGATCTGATAGCTGGAGCGTTGTATCGCGCAGGATCATGACGGGACGAGCGGTGCTACCCAGCATGGCCTCGTAAATACCTCCGCCCTCTGCACCGCCCGCAACCAGGAAAAGATGGGTACCGTCTGCGGTGAACGCTGGGTAGTTCACGACATAGCCTGGCATCGATATTTGACTGAGCCCGCCGGTTCGAAGGTCACGAACCTGGATGACCTGTGTCCCGACATCAACCGCAACCGCGGCGCGCTGACCGTTCGCAGAGGCCGCAACGTTCCGCGCACCGCCGCGCCATGTGGAATCGACGACGGAAGTGGAACCATCACGCGCCACACGCACGAGACTCAGGAAGCGTGTGTCAACTCCGCCGGTAGCGTAAACCAAAGGCCCGGCAGCGGAGACAGCGAATTGCGGTAGCACAGATCCTTCGACGCTTATCGCCGTTGCCAGTTGTACCGCCGGTCCGGTAACTTGCGCAGTCTGCCCGTCGAACGGTACTGCTACCAGAGAGCTGTCAGGCCGAACGACAAGCAGATAACCGGGATCCACATACCGCACTCCAAGTCCCGGCATGATGATGTGGTGCTTTCCGGTTTCCGGATCGGAAACCGCGACGGAGAAGTGCGAGTCATCGCCATAATTGCGCGGCACGACGATGAATACGACTGCGCCACCTGGCAATGGATTGGGATCCGTATGAAACACCTCGGCTCCCCGATCGATCGACGTGAGCGATTTCCATGCACCGCCCTGTACGGGAATACCGACGATCCCTGCACCGCTACACACGAGAAGGTGATCGTTGTCGCTCCACTGAATCGGAGCGAATGCTGCGAGCGTCGCCGTACTGTCAGCGAGCGTAGTGATCGGACCACCAGCGAGCGAAACAATGCGGATGGACCGGTTTGCGACGAAGGCAACTCTCCGTCCGTCGGGCGAGATTGTCGGGAATCGTGCGCTGTCGGTGCCAAAGATCGGGTGCGGCTCGAGCGCGTTCGCATCGCGCATCCACAGCTGCGAACCATTGCGCCCCCTTGCAGCGAAGATCAGACGGGATCCGTTGCGCGAAATCGCAATCGGGCCAACGGGTAGTGTAGAATCGGGGATTGCAATGGTTGTGAGCCAGCTGGTCGGGTTCGCGCGAAGTGCACGCGCGTTCGTCAGTACCACGCGGCCCCATCCCCAGAGCGCTGCAACAACCGCTATAGCTGCAATTCCGTATGCGGCGATTGCTGACCGGCTTCGTCGCGGCTGTCCCGTCCATGTAACGCCGCTGCCGGAATACGCAACGGGGGTGGTGAGTGCCGCTGAGAACTCTGCCGCAGTGGCGAAGCGATCAGCGGGCAGTTTTTCCAGCGCGGTACGGACGGCGGCTTCGACGTACGGCGGTACGCGCTTGCGCACCGATGAGAGCGGAGTTGGTTCTTCGGTGATCACTTTTGCGATGATCGCCTGTGCTGCCGGCCCGGTAAACGGCGGATCGCCCGCCAGCATTTCGTACGTAACCGCGCCAAGCGAATAGATGTCGCTGCGCGCGTCGATGTTGGGTTCACCAATCGCCTGCTCGGGGGACATGTACTCCGGAGTTCCGAGAGACAGGCCGGCCTGTGTCATTCGAGATGAACTTGCCTGTTGCAGTGCGAGAGCAATTCCGAAATCAGCGACCAGCGCATGGCCATCCTGAAGAAGAATGTTCTCGGGTTTTACATCGCGATGCACTATGCCGCGATGGTGCGCGTAGTCGAGTGCGCTCGCCGCTTCCGCAGCGATGCGAACGGCTTCCGCGACCGGAAGTTGACGCTCGCGCTCGAGCCTGCCGCGCAACGTCTCACCATCTACATAAGGCATCACGTAGAACAGTTGGCCATCCGCGCTGCCGCTGTCGAACAACGGCAGGATGTGTGGATGTTGCAGGCTGGCGGTGAGCGTGATCTCCTTCAGGAAGCGTTCGGCGCCGAGTATTGCGGACAGCTCCGCATGGAGCACCTTTATGGCGACATTGCGGCTATGCCGGACGTCTTCGGCGAGGTAAACCGTCGCCATCCCGCCGCGGCCGAGTTCACGGAGGATCGTGTAGCGGCCGGCGAGCGCCTGGGCGAGAGGGGAATCGGCGGGAGTCATTCCGCTAATAATGCAGCAAGTGTGTGCGCTTGACCATAAGCGTCGCCCCTTTTAGCTGGAATGACGGATTAGTAGCGCAGCCCCGCAGCCATCCTCGCGAAAACGAGGATCCATGTTGCTTGGGGTGCAGTAGACAATGGATTCCCGCTTTCGCGGGAATGGCGGAGTCCTACCTTTTTCCCTGCCCATAATACGCCGCCGGCCCGTGCTTTCTCAGGAAGTGCTTGTCGAGCAACTCGACAGGAATCGGCGCAGCCTCTGCATTCAGCGCGATCGTGCCGTACGCCATAAACGCGACTTCCTCGAGCAGATCGG
>JBDTAW010000042.1:0-29430 GCA_039924445.1 Gemmatimonadaceae bacterium | reverse complement strand
ACGCTGCCGCTGGTCTTCGTGATGTTCTTCATCGTCTCGGGCGGCGCGTACTCACTGGAAGAGCTGGTTGCCTCGAGCGGCGCCGGGCTCGCGATCATCATCCTCGCTGCCGTCCCGCTGTTCTGGTCGGTGCCGGAAGTCCTTATCGTCGGTGAGCTGGCGAGCGCGGTTCCGGAAGAAGGTGGCTACTACCGCTGGGTCCTCAGAGCGTTCGGGAAGTTCTGGGCGTTCCAGAACGGTTGGTGGACCTGGCTTTACTCGCTCGTGGACATGGCGATCTACCCGGTTCTGCTCAATACGTATCTCGCCTACTTCCTTCCCGATCTGTCGCGATCGACACGCTGGGCAATTGCGCTTGCGATGATCTGGGGTGCAACGCTGCTCAATCTGCGCGGTGTCACGCGCGTCGGCAAAGTATCAATGGCGGCGGGCGTCTTCGTGCTCGCCGCATTTGCGCTTCTCACGATCGGAGCCATTCCTCATGTCTTCCACGCGCCCTGGCAACCGATGCTCGCGCCTGGCGGCAAGATCGTGCCGAGCCTGGGGGTTGGTCTTTCCATCGCATTGTGGAACTATGTAGGATGGGACAATGCATCGACCATCGAAGGAGAAATTACGGATGCCTCACGCAGCTTCCCCCGCGCACTCTGGAGAGCGCTCCCCCTCGTCGTAGCTGCCTATCTCATTCCGCTCGTTGCGGCACTCGGCGCAACGAGGTTCAGTGACTGGCGTGACGGTGGCTGGCCGGATATCGCGCGCATCGCCGTGGGTGGCGATGCCGGCAGAATTGTCGCTGCACTGATTGCTGTTGGAGGGGTCATCAGTGCCGTCGCATTGTTCAACGCGCTGCTCATGTCGTACTCGCGCATTCCATTCGCGATGGCGCTCGACGGATTGATGCCGCCGAGCATGGCGCGGCTCAACAAGCATGATGTACCTCGGAATGCAGTGCTCGTGAGTGCAGTGTGCTATTCAATCTTTGCACTTGCACCTTTTGGAGAACTCGTCGTCGCCGACGTGGTTCTTTACTCGCTCGCGCTATTCCTCGAATTTGCGGCGCTTGTACAGCTCAGGGTGCGCCAGCCGGAGCTGCGTGGCCACTTCAGGATCCCGGTAGGTACCGCAGGCGTCGTAGCGTTGGCAAGCTTTCCCGTTGCCATCCTTCTATTAGTAGTCGCACTCGGCGTACGTGACGGTACATATGCCCTCCCAGCGCTGATCGGTTCGTTGGTTGGAGTGCTGGCTGGACCGCTGCTGTACATGGTGGCCAGAGCCCGGTTCGCCTGACCGATCAACGCCCCCGCCTTGCCTTCAACGGTGTGGCGTACAAACAACGGTTTGTAGTGCTCATGCTACGGGTTGACAGCCAAATCGGGGCTGTTGTCCGATCCGCGCGAGTATGGTACCGCGCGCAAGGAACAGCGCTAGTATGCGTCGTTCATGGGAGAATTTCCTGTGGTGCACTGCCGGCTGTTTTGACGTTGGCGATGGCATGAAGCCCGGCACGGTTACTGCGCGGCCAGCTTCGTCTTCCTCGATCCCAAGCGACGCGCACCCAGGTGCGCGTTCTGTTTTGGGTGGCTCTCGCCTCACACTCCTCCCTCACCTGGTCCGATGCTCCTGAAAAGCTTCCGGTTCTACCGAATCGCCGCGTGCGCCGTTGCTCTTGCAGGCTGCGCATCTGATGGCGTACTCAATCCAGCAACTGCGACTCGACCGTCTGCCGACTTCGGCCCGGTGTCAGCCAGCGGCACCGTCGCAATCAGTCAGATCTACGGGGGAGGCGGAAACTCCGGCGCTACTCTAAAGAACGACTTTATTGAACTGTACAACTCGAGTACTGCTGACGTCGTGCTCGACGGCTGGTCCGTACAGTACGCGAGCAGCGCTGGCACCTCCTGGCAGGTGACCAACCTTACAGGAACGATTCCATCGGGCCACTACTACCTGATCCAGGAAGCGGCCGGTGCAAATGGAACAGACACGCTGCCGACACCAGACGTGACTGGCGCCATTCCCATGAGCGCAACGGGTGCAAAGGTCGCGCTTGTTCAATCCACGACAGCGCTCTCCGGTTCGGCAACTGCCACCGGAACACTCACCGGAACGTGTCCGGTGGACGTGTCCACGATCCGGGATTTTGTCGGCTTCGGTACTTCGGCAAACTGCTACGAGGGCGCAGCGCGTGCGGCCGCGCCCAGCAACACAGTTGCAATCTTCAGAAAAAATTCAGGCTCGCAAGACACTGATCAGAATGGCGATGACTTTCAGACTGGCGCGCCGAACCCACATAATTCCGGCGTTACGCCGCCAGCTGCCGGTGTGGCTGCGTCCGTGGCGGTCTCGCCTTTGACCTGGTCATTCAAGGCCGGTGATGTCAAGACATTCACCGCGACGGCCAAAGACGCTAACAACGTAACAATTACAACGACGTACGTGTGGAGCAGCTCGAATACTGCAATCGCAACCGTCGACGCATCCACCGGCGTCGTCACCGCAAAGAGCGCTGGATCTGCGACCATCACTGCAACCGCGCCAAGCGGTGCATACGGTGCTGGCACCGCGAAGGTCACTGTAGGCAGTGTCTCTGTCCAGGCGCTGAGTGGTTCACTCCCGGTGGGTTTCCAGTCTCAGCTGTTCGTCAATTCCGGGAGCAAGGACGCTGAAGGCAACGACGTCACGAGCTCTTCCGTCACCTGGTCCAGCTCAGACGCGAGCGTAGTAGGCATCGATGCGAATACCGGTGTCATCACCGCGGCTTCGGCGGGCACGGCGACTATCACTGCGACCGCAAAGAGTGACAACACCTCGTCTGGCTCAACGACGGTTACTACAGTGGTTGCAGTGGTTGGCACCAGCGCACGCGTCGGACACAACACAGATCTTGGCGTTCCCGTCGATGGCGATCCGAGTGACGACATCATCATAGCGCGCCGCCAGTATACCATCTCGTACAATCCGAATCGCGGCGACCCCAACTGGGTAAGCTGGAACCTCGACGCAACACACACTGGAGGCGCGCCGCGCTGCAATTGCTTCACCGCAGATACCGCGCTCACCAGACTCGGCTACACAGCATATACCACCAACGACTGGATCAACGGCGGTGTCTGGTCGCGCGGTCACATGTCTCCTTCCGCAGACTGGGCCGATACGCCCGGCGATAATGCGCCGACGTACTTCCTGTCGAATATGCTCCCGCAAAACCAGACGATGAACGCTGGCGCCTGGGGTGATCTGGAGAACTATCTTCGTACACAGGCCGTCGGAAATGCGGAGATCTACATCGTTGCCGGTGGAATCTTCACGAAGAATCGCAGTGGCGCTGGTGTGGATGGCTTCGGCTTCATGAACAGCCTGGGTCGCATCGCCGTTCCTGATTCTGTCTGGAAGATCGCCGTCATCCTCCCGGATGCAGAAGCGGTGAACTCGGTATCGAGCACATCCGCCATACGTGTCATTGCTGTCAACATGCCGAACGCCGCCTCGGCGTCCGGCACGTGGGAGCCATACGTCACCACCGTCAACGCGATCCAGCGCTCAACTGGATACAGTCTTCTCACGATGCTGCCAGACAGCATCGCAAAGATCGTGAAGGCGAATGATCGTCCACCGGTCCCGACAATCACCACGAGCACTCCGACTGTTACTGCCGGTCAGGCTGCGACCTTTGCAGCGACCTTCACCGATCCTGATGGTCGCACCGACGCACCGTGGGCGATGACGTGGAACTGGGGTGACGGCACTTCGTACAAGATCAACACGCTCGCGTATCCCAACGGCGTTACGCAGTACAGCAGGACACACACATACGCCGCCAGCGGCAACTACACCATCAGTTATACGGTGACGGACAAGTATGGTTCGAGCGCGACTTCCACGGTAGCCGTTACGGTCAACCCGTAACCAGCATCTTTCACATATTCAAAACCGGATTACATCAATGAAGACGATCATTTTCAAAGTCGGCGTACTCGCGCTGACGATCAGCAGCATCGGAGCCGCTCAGACACCGGTAACCAACGCACCGGACTTCACGAGCGCGGGAGCTTTTGCCGGATTTGGAGCGAACGGTGTTCCGACGGTCGGGCAGACATTCACCGTACCCGACGGCGATACCTTCCTCAACAGCTTCTCGTTCTATCTCGCGAACGATGAGCTCGACGGCGGCGGTGGTGCCAACCTCGCGTTCCAGCCCTACCTCATGGCCTGGTCAGGTTCCGCGCCGACTGGTGCAAACCTGCTCGGCACGAGTTCGGTGACTGCCGGCAATGGATCGTCGACGTACGCGGAGAACATCTTCAACGTCGGCATGTCGGTGACACCCGGCGATGTGTACGTAGCGTTTCTAACTACCTCCGGTGTTGCGCAGAACGGAGATGGCAATGGCTTCAACCAGTTCGCTGGCTCGAATGCCGCTTACACAGGCGGTGAATTGGTATATGCATTTACATCGGCTGATGGCGGCGACATCACAACGCCGGATAACTGGTCCAGCGGTGAGGGAGCCCAGTTGGGATTCAACGCACTATTCTCGGGACAGGAATCCACGGTCCCGGAGCCGGGCGAGCTATTACTGCTCGGAAGCGGGCTGACCGGATTGTTCGGATTTGCTCGTGTGCGGGGCAAGCGCGCAACGGTTGCGTGACCTGAGTGCTTGTGCAGGTGAAACAGAGAGGGCGGCCGACTGGCCGCCCTCTCTGCGTATGGCCCCATGGCCAACCCCGTTCTGCGGCCGATAGCGGATCAAAGAGTCGAGAGATTCCGAGTGGACACGATTACCTCTGCGGCAACTCTTCCCGATGCTGACAGCTGCTGTATTATTTGCCATGTCGGCTGCCTACGACACTCCGTCCACCAAGCGCTTCGAATGTACGGCGATCACGATCTCGCGCAAGACATGACCACGCTATTTTGCCGTTTCGCGGATGATGCTAGTTCGCGAGCTCCGCTGCCGCCTGTGTAACAAGTGCAGCTTCTGCACTCAACGCAGCAGAAACGCGCGTAATCTCCGTCCTGGCAAGTGCCCAGTCCTTGGCTTCTATCGCTTCGCGCACGGCAGGAATCGTCTTCACGCCGTAACCCGTATTCACACCGGGCGCGTAGAGCAGGTGCTTGAACCACGGTCGACCTGGTAATCCAGCATCAGACGTCAACCTGTGCTCGCTCTGGATCAGCCGCATGTTGAGCGCGGCGAAATCTCCAGATGTCTTTGCACTGTCCAACGTATTCGTAAACGTCGCATTGTACTTGCTTGCGGCATCCGATAGTCGCGCAATAGCACTGTCGAGTGGGCTGAAGTCGATCTTCGGTACGTCGGCTTCGATTGTCGGCGTCGCCATCGGATGACGCGGATCGGTCGTGAGCATGAACGTGCTGTCGCGAATCTCCCCGTTGTGCTTCGTCGCATCGTCGGCCATCCCGCTCACGAGCCGCTTCAATTCGCCAGCATATCCCTTAACAGTCATTGCCAGATCGGTATAGTCGTATGGTATCACATCGGCATCCGCGAGCCGCATCGCGGCGGTCCCAACCGTCTGAGCAAGCGCACGTCCGTAGACGAAGCTGGAATCAGAGAAATGCGTATACCAGTAGAAGTCATCATACGCCGAGTGATACGAGCCGCGACCGCCTTCACCATGAAAGCCGAAGTCCATGGACGGAATTCCGAGATGCTGCAGGAATGTGGTGTAGTCCGATCCCGAGCCCAGCGCTCCAATTTGAATATCGGCGCCCTTGCGAGCCGTGTCGCGCCGCGCGGCCGGAGCACGCAACTCTCGCGCGGCTCGCATTCTCCGCTCCAATGTCGCTCCGGTTTCCGGATCGGTTATATCGCCCGCCACACCATTGATGAACTTCTCAAGTATGTGCGATCCGCTGACGCTCAAGTATCCCCGGCCGCTGTTGTCGGAGTTCAGATACGCCACTGCATGCTCCGTAAGATCTTCCGCGTGAGTCTCGGCCCACTCGGCAGAGCCGAGCACCGCCGGTTCCTCGCCGTCCCACGCTGCATAGATGATCGTGCGCTTTGGACTCCATCCCTGCTTCTTGAGCGCGCCGAGCGCACGCATCTCCTCGAGTTCGGCAACGAGGCCAGCTACTGGATCATCCGCACCATTCACCCATGCATCATGATGGTTCGCGCGGATAACCAGTTGGTCCGGCTGAGTACTCCCAGTCAGTCGCCCTATCACGTCGTATACGGGTTTGATGTCCCAGTTGGATTTGACGACGAGATGCACGCGCGCCGCACCGGGCCCGATCTTGTACGTGATCGGCAGAGCACCACGCCAATCGCTCGGCGCGACGTCGCCCGTGATCGCCGAGAGGAGTGGTTTCGCATCTGCGTATCCGATCGGAAGAACGGGGATCTTCGTGAAGACCTTCACGTCCTTCAGCGCGAGACGTTTTGCATCCTTCGTTGCGCCCACTCCAGGTGTCAGCGGATCACCCTGATAAAGTGTCATCTCCATGACGCTGCCGCGCTGCACACTGTTCGGAGCGCGCGCCGGCCCGAGTGGGAATGTGTCGTCCTGCGTGTAACCGTCGTCGGCGGGGTCGGAGTAGATGATGCAGCCGATTGCACCGTGCTCTCCCGCAATTTTCGGCTTCACACCGCGCCACGAATTACCATAGCGCGCGATCACGATCGCCCCCTTCACTGATATCCCGCGCCGCTCAAGTTCGTCGTAATCTGACGGTATTCCGTAGTTGACATAAACGAGTGGACCGGTAACGTCGCCATCAATCGAGTATGCGTTGTACGGCGGAAGCTGCTGCGACGTCTGGGACGTTGTTGGATCGCCGGGTACAGGTGGCTCAGAAAGCTTCGCGACGAAGCGAGTTGGCGCGATCATTTCAAGCTTTCGCTCCTTTGGTGTCGGGAAGAGCACGTCGAACTGTTCTATGTGCGCATCCCATCCTGCATCCTTGAATTGAGTCAGCAGCCACTCTGCGTTGGCCTTGTCGTACGGCGAACCAACATGATGAGGATACGCGCTCAATCGCTTCATATCCGCACGCATTCTCGCCGGATCTGGCATCGCTCGGAATTTTGTTTCCCATTCCTGCTCGACGCGCGATGACGCCGACGTGAAGCCAAGTATGTCTGCGGATGGCGCCGCCGTGATCGGCGTCGCGGGAACGGCCGCTATCGCACTGAGCGCAATAACGAGTGGGAGAGAGACGAATCGCATCGAACGAAGGGCTGGTGTGAGCGTTAGCGGAGAAACGGCGGCGCTCATAATATGCATTCCATGGCAGCTTGATGGGCTACGCGCCACCTGCTTCGGGCGGCAGCGCCTACCGATTCGCGATTCCTTCCCGGAACTCGATCAGATAGACCAGTGCCGACCCGTGGGTGATTATGCTCAGAGTGTCCGGCTCATCCTCCAGGAGCAGTGCGTCCAGAGCCATAAGTTCAACGGCTGACGTCTTCCCTCCGTCCGGCATTTCGATCTGCAATTCGCCCTCGGCGCAGACGAGCAACGCAAGCGGCGCGTCTACTGTGAGTTCGATGCGTCTGTGGACTGCAAGCCGCCGCACGGTATGGCTCCGTCGCGCCCGCTTGGTCATCACATTGAGATCGGTGACCGCGCCACCAGGAAGAGTCGCGTGTGCAGAGACATCGCCGGAAAATGCGAACGGCTGTGATTCGCGTGTCAGATCAAGAGGCGCGCCTTCAGCGATCGACAGTTTGATACCGTTGCCTCGCAGTATCATGAGCGTTCGATCTGTTCCCGCGAAAATGGAGAACGGTCCATCGGCCTCGATATGCGCCATGCTTACGCGCCAGTCGAAGTTCTCTACCGTTGCGCCCGCTGGACCGATCGCGACTTCTGCAGTTTCGCCGCCGCCGTTACGCCACGGCATGCGACGATACTCATCGGCCCTGAGTACGCGCATCAGGTGCGCTGGTTACAGTGGCAGCGTGTATATATGGCGGCGACGCCGGGTGTCACGTGGCGGGCCACGCGCCCAACAGTATCCGTACCGTGATCAATTGACCGACGTGATACGCAGTGTGGTCAACCGCGACCAGAATCGTGCGCAGGTACGTCTGTCCGTCGCCCCACGGAATTGCCGCCGTAATATCGAGCGTCGGTCGTATCGCGAGCTCCTTGATCGCTTGTCGATCGTGCTGCACCGCCGCGATGCACTCGTCCCATGCCTTCGCACTCGGTGGCTCAGGCTCCAATGGCCAGTAGCTGTCCGGCCATTTGGGTGCCGCGTACGACGGGTTGGTCATGAATTCGAGAAGATCCGCCTGCGCCCGGCGAATGTGCTCAGCCAACTGCCACGGTGAATGGGGATAATGCCCCGGTCGCTTCCCGCGCAGCTCAACCGGAAGCTCACGCATCGCATCATCGAAAGTTGCGTGCGCCTGTTTCCAGTCCAGCGACGAGGCGACAGTCGCTCGGCTGCGCGCGATCACACTGTCTTCTTCCATTGTGCCCTCCGGATTACAGCCCTACAACGATCATGCCGAACTCCTACCGATCTGGCCGGTAGGCGATGCAGTCGATCTCCACGCGCATACCATCGCCAGGCAATCCAGCTGCCTGAATTGTAGTTCTCGCCGGCCGGTGCTCACCGAATACCTCCTGATAAACACCGTTCATAAGTGCAAACTCCTTCATGTCGATCAGGAAGACACCGCATCGAAGCACGTATTGCAGATCGGAACCGTCTGCCTGAAGGATAGCACGGATATTTGCGAGACACTGCCGGGTCTGACTCGCCGTGTCAGGACCGACAAGCTTACCCGCGGAAGGATCCGTCGCGCCCTGCCCGGACACGATGATGAGTCTCTCGAATCCAATGCCCGGCGAATAAGGACCAGCAGGTTTGGGAAGACCCGCGCTGTGAATGAAACGATGATTCATTGTGTGTATCTGACGATAGTGAAAGTGTGCGGTGCTGTCAGGCTGTGTACATGCCAGGTGCTTGACGCGCGTGGCGGCGGGACTTGCATTTCATAGTTGGAAACTTGTGCCCCCGATGCGATTCGCGTCAAGAACGTAACGGCCAGGAAACTGTGTATGCAGCTGCTTCGCTCCGATGTATCACCGTTCCTGCATCACCGCATCCCCCGAAAATCTGCCGTCCCCACTCTGAAAATCGTCGGGGTACGCTTCACGCCCGGCGCGGCCTGCCCCGGTATTGTATTCAACTCATATCCTTCCGGCGCAGCCTCCGCCCACACGCCGTATACGCGTCCGTCGTATGCCACCATCCACATGTAGTCGCCGAGGCTGGCGTTCTCGCCTGCGAACGAACGATCCGACCAGTCGTAGTTCCTGAACGTTTTTCCACCGTCGGTCGAGCGGGCGAGTGTGAGGCGAGTGTTTCTGTTTGCAGGGTCGTCGCGCCGATCGTAGAACTGCACATAAACATCACCGTTCACTGGATCGACCGCCATCCACTGGAAGAACTGATCGTTTCCATCGTGGATCGGATCATCGTTCACGCGCATTGCGGCTGTCCATGTTTTGCCGTGATCCGATGAGCGCGACATGAATACATCGACGTCACCATTTCTGAAATCGCTCCACGTCACGTACAGCTCGCCCGATTTCCGATCCAGACTGATCTGCGGAAAGCCCATCGTTCGGACAACGCCCGGCACACCGCCGGTTCCTCCGAAGTACGGCGGTCCCACATCGATGATCGGCCGGGACGGCGCGAACGTTGCGCCACCATCCTTTGACACTGCGAGGGTGATGTTGAGTCCCTGATTCCAGACGACGTACAGCGTTCCGTCTGGTGCTGCGGTTCCGATGATTCCGACCACCGATCCGTTGTCATCACGCGGATAGCCTGCGATCGTGCTGATGCGTTGAGGTTTGGACCACGTAGCACCCTGATCTGTCGAGCGCGAGTACAGTACTACAGAATTCTCGAGTCCCCACTGTATCCACGTATAGTACAGATTGCCGCGATGCGGACTCTTTTCGTTCTGGTCGGCCCAGATGCGCGGCATGTCCTCGAACTTGATGTCGGGCTCGTTACCAGTCCACACCTTCACACCGACAGGTTTCTTCCAGGTCTTGCCACCGTCGGGCGAGCGCACGACCCATACACCGTTGTCGGTCGCACCATGTCCCCAGTAGGACGACGTCCCGAGTTTGCTGAAGGCGAGGTACGAGTAATAGAGATTGCCGCGATCATCAAACGTCAAAGACGGATCACCCCCGGTTCTCCCGCCCTCACCAGCGGGATTCACCGTAGTGAAGGTGCGCGCCGAGTCGGTGGAGTACGCGAGCAGGCCGCCGCCGGCTGTGACAGCGACCTGGTTGGGACTGTAGTGATTGATCGCGATTGAAGGCTCGCTTGCGGACGTGCCCGCAGGCGTGACCGTAACGATCCGCGCACCCGGCGCACGGCGCAGGGATTGGGAATGCGCCGCATTCGGCAGCAGTGAAAGGGTCGCGGCGAGAATCCAGGCTGTGCGCATGGCCATCATGGGTACTCCGTCGGAGGGCGGCTTCGGATACAGTATACAATCCTTGCTGTATTCTAGCCCATTTTCAGGCGGAGTGTCACCCCTGTTTTGCCGTGATGATGGTCGCGATCAGCTTTCCGCTAACGTGGGTGCGGCTCCAGTCAATTAGCGTCTGGCCTGCGGATCGAACGGATATTACGAAGTGTGTCCGATGCAGTCGCCACCGGGCTCACGCCTCGCTTGAATACTGCACTGGATCCTGCTCGAAAAATTGCTGCAGTTCCGCATAAAGCTCAGGATGACGCGCGCGTAACGCCCGTGGGCGCTCGAAGAAGGCTTCTGTAATCACCGCGAAGAATTCGGCGTGATTCGTCGCGCCATACTTGTCGAGCAGTGTTGGTGTACCGCTGTCATCCGCTTTGCGCAGCGATTCGAACTCGGCGCTCATCACGCGCGCCCAGGCCGCGTATGCTGCGCGCGTCGCAAGCGCTGGCGTCCCATCGGTGACCCCATCCTCGAAATCGAGTTGATGCGCGAACTCGTGCAGCACGACATTCGCGCCGTCAGATGGAAGCCGCGCACCGCGCTTCGCCTCGTCCCACGCAAGCACGAGCGCGCCCAGATTCTGGCCGGTCTCACCGAACCGCCCCTGCTGACCCTCCTGCCAGATCCCGCCCCCGATCGGAGCAGTCTGGTCGGCAACATACGCCGTCGGATAGACGATGATGGACGTGAGATTCGGATAGTAGTCCGTGTCGCGGTGCAGCAGCAATACGCACGCCTGCGCCGCGATCGTTATGCGAATCTCGTCCGTCAGTTTCAGTCTGCCGGCACCCTCGAAATGCTTCTCCGCGAGAAATACCTGTACATGGCCGAGCAGCTCGGCTCGGTCCGCAGGTGGCAGACGCTTGAAGATGCCAACGTTTTGCTCGATGATAGTCAACCACGTAGCTGGCACCGGCTTGGCGCGAAGTTTCTCTCGGCGACGTTGTTTGAGACCGAAGACCATGTTCAGGGGATTGCTATGATGCCGGTGTGACGTGCGATTATCTGTTGTTCGTGGTCACGCACTGAGTAGATAACAATACGTACTGGGGCACATCGTTGTGTCCCGAGTCATGGATCAGGACCCAGAGTCACGGATCCGGTAATTCAAGGTATGCGAATCCAACGACCTCCGATCGCCCGGATCACTCCCAGCGGAAAACGCTGGTCGAGAGCGCGGTGTACCCACCGAACAGCACCAGCAACGCCGCCACGTTCACCCAGTGCGCACCCCAGCCAGATCCGTTCCACACGCCCTGCAACAGCGCAACGGCATGTGTAGTCGGGAACAGATACGCAAACCACCGAAGCGCGGGTGGAAATCGATTAACCGGATAGAAAAGACCTGATAGCGCGAGCATGGGGTAGAGCACCGCCGCGCTGATCGGTTGGGCGAATCGCGCGGTAGGTACCAGGCTCGCAAGCACGAAGCCGAGTGAGAGGATGCTGAATGTGCTGAGGACTACTGCAGCAGTGAAGCTGAATTCGTTCACGTGCATCACATTCGGGAACAGCCGCCTCCCCGCCAGCATCAGCAGTGCGAGACTGACTACCGTGAACATGAGCTTCACGACAACCTGCGCGCCCATGATCGTCACCGGCGACAGCGGCGTCGAGCGGAGCCGCTTAAGGATGCCGCCTTCTCTGTAGATGGAGATGATCGCGACCAGCGATTGCACCGCGCTGATCGCGATGAATATCACTGCCAGAATGGCTACGTTGAACGGACCGGTGCCTGTCGGTGCGGCCATCGGTTTGTTGATGCCGAACGCGCGCCCAATAATCACAAAAATCAGGAGTGGCGCGAGCAGCGTGCCGACGAATCCCATCGGCTCGCGCGCAAAGATCTTGGTCTCGAGCCAGGTTAGCTTCCAGAACCCGCGCAACATGCTGCTCTGCATCGTCAGTCCCGGATCCCGTGACCAGTCAGCTTGAGGAACACATCCTCGAGCGTCGGGATCTCTGTACGAAATCCGCGCACACGAATACCCTCGCGCGCGATGACGTTGATGACACCGGTCACGAAGTCGTCGCCAGCTCCACGAATCGTATACGCAACGCCAATTCGCTCGATCGCGCCCAGGCTCGTCATTCGCTCGACGACCTTCTCATCGTCGCTCGTGAATACCACCGTCCGTTCGGGACAGTGTCTCTGTACCAGTTCGGCAGGTGTGCCAAGCTCGATGATGCATCCGCGCTCGATGATCGCGACGCGGTCGCACAGCCGCTCGGCCTCTTCCATCAGATGCGTCGTGAGGAATACAGTCGTTCCCTTGTCCCTGATGCCGGTCACGAGCGCCCAGATTGTACGACGAGCCTGAGGATCGAGCCCCGTTGTGAGCTCGTCCAGGAAAACGACTTCGGGCTCGTGAATGAGCGCGAGTGCGATGAAGAGCCGCTGCTTCTGACCGCCCGAGAGCGTCATGAACCATGCGTCGCGCTTCGCCTCAAGTCCCAGCCGGACAAGCAACGTATCGGTATCCACGACGCGCGGGTACAGCGACGCCCAGAGGTCGACCGCTTCCCAGACCTTGATGCGCTTCTGGAGCTGCGCCTCCTGGTGCTGCACCCCGATCCGCTGCCGCAGTGCATTGGCATCGCGCCGCGGGTTCAGGCCGAGTACCGAGATCGTTCCACGGTCCGCAACGCGATTACCCTCGATGCACTCCATCGTGGTCGTCTTGCCAGCACCGTTCGGGCCGATGAGCCCGAAGATCTCACCCTCGAATACCTCGAGCGAGACGTCTTCCACGGCGACTGTTCGGCCGTAGCGCTTACCCAGATGTGATACGGAGATGACTGAAGTCACGACGAATCTTAGCGACAGCGTCGAATGGCTGCACCGTGGGTCAGCGCTGCTAGCGCACGGTGGGGGCGATGCTACCTTCTCGCCAATGACCGCTTCTGCGGCCGCCGCTACCAGGGTTCGGCACCCGGGGGTCTGGGCCGTGTTGTACTTCCCGTACGGCCTCACCTTCGGTTTTCCGGCAATCGCCCTTGGCTTCCTCGGCGTGGGCGGGGGTAGGACTGGTCGCTCTTGTAGTATTCATCGCGGTTGTGACTCGCGTACGCGGCGGCGCTCAGGATTCTGAACGGGAACCCGTCGCAGCAGGGGTGCGCGTGCGCTCGTAGGCGTCGGCGGCAAGCTTGATTCCTTCGGCCTGAGTGCCGTACGAGTGAATGGTGCGAGCAACGGTGCTCAGTCCAACTCCGGCCACCATCGCCAGCGTAATCTCGTTGATCATCTCGCCGGCGTGACGGGCCACGATAGTGGCACCGAGTATGTGGTCTGTCCCTTCCCGCACGTGAATCTTCACGAAGCCCATCTCATCATCGTCCGTGATGGCGCGATCCACGTCGTGCATCAGCACTGTGAATGTTTTCACTGGAATTTTCTGCTCGAGCGCCTGCCGCACGTACATACCCACGTGCGCGATTTCCGGATCGGTGTAGGTACACCACGGGATCACGAGCTCGCTGAGCCGTTCCTGGCCAGACTGAAGCGCATTCCGAATCGCCATGCGCGCAGACGCATCGGCTGTGTGATTGAACTTGTCCGGCAGACATGCATCGCCCGCCGCGTAGATCCGGTGATTATCGGTTCGCAGGAAGTCGTCGACGTGCACACCAATCGTATTGTCGTAAGCCACACCCGCTGCTTCCAGATTCAACTCGTCCACGTTGGGTACTCGACCGGTGCCGGTGAGAATTGCATCGACCGCAACTGTGCTCCTGTAGTCGTCGCTGATGAGATCGACGAGTTTTTCTCCGTTCTCCGCGCGCACAGCGACCGCTTTGCAGTTCAGCCGTATTTCCATGCCATCACGCGCGAAGGAGTCCGCCAGAATCTGAGCCGCATCACGCTCTTCTCTGGGCAAGAAGAGCGGTCGCTCCTGTACGATGATGGTGTGCACTCCGAATCGACAGAACGCCTGCGCCATTTCGCAACCGAGCGGGCCGCCGCCGATGACTAGCAGACGGCGGGGCGCTTTCGTGATATTGAAGATTGTCTCGTTGGTGAAGTACCCGGACTCAGCCAGACCCGGGATCGAGGGCGTGTCTGGTCGCGCGCCGGTTGCGATGAGTGCTTTCTTGAACTGGAGCCTGGTGTAACCGACTGTCAGTGAGTCGGAGTCCGTGAAACGAGCGTCGCCAAAGAACACGTCCACGTTCGCCGCGACCAACCGGTGTACCGACGCCGCTCGGCTGATGCGAGCGCGAATACCGCGCATGCGCCGCATCACAGCGGCAAAATCAACCTGAATATCAACCGGGCTCTGCACACCGTACTGTTCGCCGTTACGCATTTCGGCGTACAGGCGCGAAGTGCGGATGAGCGACTTGGACGGCACGCAACCAATGTTCAGGCAATTGCCGCCAAAGAGATTGCGCTCTACCAAAGCGACGCTGGCACCGAGCGCGGCCGCGGCGTATGCCGCAACCTGGCCAGCGCTGCCGGCACCGATAATTACCAGATCGTAGCGCGCTGCTGGCTTCGGGTTGTGCCAGTCAGCCGGACGCACGCTTTCGAGACGCTCGCGCTCGTACGCGTCCTCGGGAGCCTCGGAGTGCGGCCGGCTGGATCGCGGCATGCTCATGCTGCGCACGCGATGCGAGCCATTACAACCACCCGCCGCGAAATCCCGCACGTCGCAGTCCGATACCGATGTATGGACACTCTCGCGTCAACCGCCAGATCATCCCGGTGCGGTAGTTCTCGATCATCATGACTAATATCCCCTGATCCAACCCAAAGTGACCGGTAGATACCCACGCCTCACCACCGCGGCCCGGGAGGCTCGGATTGAAACTGCTGGTGTATCGGTGCTCGGACAGCATCTCGGGATATCGCTGCAGCATTATGCTGGCAGTTCGCAGGACCATCTCGGGCGCGAACGGCAGAGATGCCAACACAGCCCACCCACTGAGTGTTCCGTCATCTGGTCCGTATGGCACGCCTCGTGCCGCGTAGCCGAACAGACGCTGCTTGTGATCCACTCGCTGAGCGAGCTCTGGCATCCCATCATTGGGACCGTCGCATGCAGTGAGGCCCCAGCAGTCTCCATCGTACCCGGAGAACTCATTCGGATTACGCTGCGTGTACTCGCGCTGAACCATCATCGCGCGTCGGCTGTTCTCGAAGTAATCGCTCCGCTTCTCGCGCATGAAGCGGTCCTGGATGCCACGCAGATCGATCCAGGCATGCGAGAATTGATGTATGAACAACGGTCCCGCATACAGAAAATCGTAATCGTACAGATTCTCCCACTGATACGTCAAGGTCCACGCTTCGTAACCACTTCCATCGAGGGGATACGTTGGCGATGCCAGGGCGAGCACATACAACACGATGGCTTCGTTGTAACCCTGCCACACGTAATGCAGAAAACCGCATTCCGGCTTCCAACCCTGCTTGATGATACCTTGTTCATCCTGTGTCCAGCGCCAGTCGATGCGCCGATATAACAGTTCGACCAACTCGCGTAATTCGATTTCATCCGCGGTGTTCGTGGTGAAGTAACGGGCCGCCGTCAGTGCTCCAGCGATCAACAGCGCCGTGTCAACCATCGACAGTTCCGAGCGCCACTCGCGCTCCCCCGTGTCCATGTTCAGGAAGTGATAGTAGAAACCCTTGTAACCGGTAGCGCCCGGACTGTCACTCTGTTCGCTGTCCCGGAAAAATCGCAACACAGTGAGACTGAGGTTGACAGCATCAGCCCGTGTCATCCAGCCGCGCTCAACCGCCACTGGATATACCGACAGCGCGAATCCCACCACTGCGATACTGCACGGACAGTTCTCGCGCGTGGTATCGGCGACAAGACCGTTAGCCGGATTCACCGTCTGCACGAAATAGTCGAACGCAGCGCGCTGGAGTTGGTCAAGTGTCTGCTCGTCCATCACTCGTGTGTCGTCAGAGTTCTCCAAGCGCGCTCCGTTGAGTCTCTGCTTTGCTTTACTTGGCCGCGGGCTTTTCCGCGTGGCCACCGAACTCGGAGCGCATCGCGGAGAGAACGCGGTTCTGAAAGTCTGCCTCGCCGCGAGACGTGAATCGTGCGAACAGCGCCGCCGAGAGAACGTTTGCCGGCACCGCTTCATCGATCGCTGCCTCGAGAGTCCAGCGCCCTTCGCCGGAATCAGACACGCGCCCAGCGAAATTGTCCAGTCCCGGATCGGCGGCGAGAGCGTCGGCGGTAAGATCGAGCAACCACGATGCGATCACGCTACCCCGGCGCCAGACTTCCGCGACATCGGGCATGTCGAAATCGTACTGGTAGGCCCACGGGTCGCGAAGTGGTGTCGTTTCCGCATCGGCATCGCGCTTTGTCTTTCCTATACCAGCGTGCTTCAGGATGTTGAATCCCTCCGCGTACGCCGCCATCATGCCGTACTCGATTCCGTTGTGCACCATCTTTACGAAGTGACCCGCGCCGTGTGGACCGCAATACAGGTAGCCCTGCGCTGCGGTTCCGCTACGGCCCTTGCGACTGGGTGTCTCGGGCGCCGATCCAACTCCTGGAGCGAGCGTCGCGAAAATGGGATCCAGTCGCTGTACCACGTCAGCTTCGCCTCCCATCATGAGACAGTAACCGCGGTCGAGACCCATTACTCCGCCGCTTGTGCCACAGTCCACATAATGAAGTTTCTTCTCCGCTAGCCGTTTTGCACGAAGAATGTCGTCACGATAGTAGGAGTTGCCGCCATCCACGACGACATCGCCCGCGGAGAGTTTCGGGATGAGCTCATCGAGTGTGGCATCGACAACCGCGGCAGGGACCATCAGCCATATTGTTCTGGGTGTCGTGAGTTTCGCGACGAAATCATCCAGTGTCGTCGCTCCTGTTGCGCCCTCGCCCGTCAGCGACTTTACGGCCGCGGCGGATCTATCGTAAGCCACGCATACGTGGCCGCCCTTCATGAGGCGACGTACCATGCTGGCGCCCATGCGCCCAAGTCCAATCATTCCCAACTGCATTTGTATCTCCTGGTGAGTGTCCATTCTGATGTGCTTCTCATGCGTTCCTCAAATGCCCGCTTCCTGACTGAAATACTGGTGATCCTCACGCCAGCCGCCCTGACCTGATCCGATGTTCTCGTAGTCATGCACGAACTCTATGCGCCGAACATACTTCACCATTGAGAAGCCGAGCTGCGTTTCGACGCGAACACGAAGCGGAGCGCCGTGCGGCACCGGCAGCGGGCTCCCATTCATCTCATAAGCAAGGATCGTTTGCGGATGCAATGCCAGCTCCATACTGATTGTCCCGTAGAAATGACCGGGACCGGCCGCGTCCTGCTCTGATGTCGACTTATCATCCAGCGCATAGAACACCAGATACCGTGCTGCCTCCAGTGGCCGACAGTGTCGGATTATTTCCGCCAGACATACTCCGCCCCAGCTCGCGACGGCCGACCAGCCTTGGATGCAATCGTGTTTGGTGATCTGCGTTTGCTTGGGCCAGCGCCGGAGTTCCGCAAGCGTTAGTCGCAGCGGATTTTCCACCAAGCCGTCCACTTCAAGTACGAAACTCGCGAATCCTTCCCGAGCCATCGCCGCATATTCTTCCTCCGCTGGCGGCCGCCCGTTCACTCGGAAATATGGTGATATTTCAGACGGCGAATATTGCTGCGCCGAGAGGCCGTGACCGAACAGCGCATGACGCAATGGGTCGATGAGTGCCTGTGTGCTCGTCTGCACCATTCGCGGGTGTCTGAGGGAGTACCACGTCGCGAGTATATGAATGAGAATGACTCCGCCGAGTCCAGCGAGGCCGACAACCAGTCCGAGCGCTCCGCGAGTGTGGCGAACATCGCCGAGCACTATCAGGCCCATCTCGCTTGTCTCGCCATGCAGGATCACCATCGTAAGGTGCACGGCGGTGAATGCCAGAAAGGCGCACAGACAGAGGAAGTGGATACTGCGGGCCGCCTGTCTGCCGCGAAAAATGCGGATATACCATGGAAATCGAGCCGCAATCGACGGTGACATTGCCAGTCCCGTGGCGATAGCCAGCGGCGACAGCAGGAAGACCACCGAGAAATACGCCAGCTGTTCGAGCGGATTGTATTGACCCGGCGTGACGACCAGGTGCAGGGTCAAATACGAACGAAGAGCGTGAAAGGCGCCGGGCACAATCGACCACGAAGTAGGAACCAGTCGCCTCCATTCCGGTGTGCCAACAAGCATTACAACATACAGAAGACCCGTGAGCAACCACCCGGCATCCGCAAGGAAGTGCCAGTGACGTCCCAGCCCGAGATTCCTGCGTCCTGGCAGCGCGATCCAGGACGAGAACGAGACCTCTTCGTCGCGCGCAGTCCAGAGCTTGTCGGCGGGCATCCGCTTGCGCGTGAACCGTAGCCACTCGGTACCGGGTGTGCAGTCGTCGTTCCAGTAGAGCTTGGGATGCGCGCTCAGAATTTCCAATCCACTGCGTACCAGTAATGAGATGAACAGCAGATTGAGGAAGTGCGTCGCGCGCAGCCAGAGCGGAAAATCGAGTATTGTCATCCTGAGGCGGTCGTCAGATGATCACTCGGAACTAGCACATGCAGACCCCTCGTCCCGCACGGGGTTATGCCAGTCACCGTCGTTCGCGATCAGCGCGTCGGCCTGTTTGGGTCCCCAACTCCCGCGCTTGTACAGAATCGCGCGAGGATGGTCCTTGAGAATAGGCTCCACCGCCGCCCAGGCAGCCTCAACCGCGTCCTCGCTGGCGAACAACGACTGATCACCAAGCATGGCGCCAGTCAATAACCGCTCGTATGGCGCCTCAGCTCCAACAAGTTCGTCGCTCATGTAGAGCTCACGCTGGTCGCCGACAAATTCATCACCCGGCCGCTTGACGCGCGCTGCAAGCGCGATTGCCGTATTGGGAGAAAGGCGAAAGCGGATATAGTTGGCCTGGCTACCCGGTTGCGCTGAGTTCGCCGCGGAGTCGTCAAAGAGTCGAATGGGCGGTGGCTTCAACTGGACCACTACTTCAGCTGCTGTCTCGTGCAGGCATTTCCCCGAACGCAGATACCACGGTACTCCGTCCCAACGCCACGAGTCGATGAAAAGGCGTACGGCGCAGAAAGTTTCGACATCCGAATCCTTCGCAACATGCGCCTCGTTCCGGTAACCGGAGTACTGTCCGCGCACGACGTCGGCCGGCTCCAGCGGTCGCATCGCGCGGAAGATCTTGACCTTCTCAGTGTGAACAGAGCCATGCGAATCGTACCTGGATGGTTCCATCGCCAACAGCGCGACGATCTGAAAGATGTGATTCTGGATCACGTCCCGGAGGCAACCGGCGGTTTCGTAGAACGCGCCACGTTGCTTCACTCCGAATTTCTCAGCCAACGTGATCTGTACGCTGCTGATGTAATTGCGATTCCAGATCGGCTCCAGAAAGGAATTGGCGAAGCGAAAATATAGAATATTCATGATCGCCTCCTTTCCCAGATAGTGATCTATTCGGAAGATCGCGTTGTCAGGAAACGCTGCCCGTGCAACCGCGTTGAGCTTGCGCGCAGAAGCCAGATCGCGCCCGAACGGTTTCTCCACAATCACACGTCCCCGCTCACCCAGACCGGCCGCACTGAGGCCCTTGATCACTATCGCAAACAGCTCTGGTGGAATCGCCAGGTAGAATGCAGGTGATTGCGCATCTCCCAACGCATCCTTCAGTGCAACGAATGTATCGCTCTGCTTGTAGTCTCCAGATACGTACCGCAGTAGCGACAGCAGCTTTTTGAGCACGTGCTTGTCAACGACGACACCCGAATGTTCGACGCTGTCCGTCGCTCGCTCGCGCAGTTGCGCCAACGTCCACGACGATGACGCCACTCCGATAACCGGGACCTTTAACACGTCGTGCTGCACCATCGCGTACAGTGCAGGGAAGATCATTTTGTGCGCGAGATCTCCGGTAATGCCGAAGACTACCAGGGCGTCGGATGATTGAGTCTTCTTCTTGGTAGCGGTCATCTCGCGACGCCCGCGTTTGATCCCAGAACGGCGCGAACTTTATGGCTTTGGTGATCATCCTTGAGCGAAACACTGGCACGTCCGTCAGTTTCTCTATCGCTCGAGGCGACACTATCCAGTTCAAGCACGGTTATACCTCCGCAAACGCCGCTGGGGTTCTCGACTGTGATCTCGTATTGTGCTGAGCGATACCGCAACGTCGCGCTGAATCCTGACCAACTCGACGGAATGCACGGGTCCACCACCAGCCGATCGCCCTGTACTTGAATGCCCAGGAGCCACTCGGTTCCGGCGCGATACAGCCAGCCTGCTGATCCTGTGTACCAGCTCCACCCGCCGTGGCCCGCGTGCGGCGCCACGGAGTAAACATCGCCTACCGTTACGTATGGTTCCACACGATACTGCCGTACGTCGGGCGCCGTCGCCGTATGCGTGATTGGATTGAGCATCGAAAACAGCTCGGCGGTTTTCTCTCCGTCACCGAGCTCCGCGAACGCGATGACAGTCCAGACGGATCCGTGCGTGTACTGACCACCATTCTCACGCACACCGGGCACATATCCCTTGATGTAGCCCGGCTTGAGCTCCGTGTGATCGAACGGCGGCGTCAGCAGGAGGATGATATCAACGTCCCGCCGTACCAGATGCTCATCAACCGAGGTCATCGCTCGGCGCGCACGAACAGGATCCGCGGCGCCGGACATCACGCTCCACGATTGCGCGATCGAATCAATAGCGCACGCGTCACTGCCCGCCGTGCCGAGGGGGGTGCCGTCGTCGAAATACGCGCGGCGATACCAGTTCCCATCCCATGCGTTCTCTTCGGCGGCTTCCTTGATCTTTGCTGCGTGATCGGCCCATGTTTGCGCGCGATTTGTCTCGCCACGGGCCGATGCAATGAGCGCCCACTTTGCAAGCACGGTGTAGAGGAACCAGGCGAGCCACACGCTCTCACCTTTGCCTTTGACTCCCACAAGATTCATTCCATCGTTCCAGTCACCAGTTCCCATCAGTGGAAGGCCGTGAACGCCTACGGCGAGACTGTGATCGAGCGTACGCGCGCAGTGTTCGAAGATCGTACCGTGCTCCGCCGAAATCTTTGGCTGGAAGTATGCATCCACCTGGTCCGGTTTCAGCACCGGGCCTTCGAGAAATGGAATCATCTCGTCCAGAATCTGCCGGTCACCCGTCACGTCGAGATAGTGACTTGCCACATAGGGTAGCCAGAGCAGGTCGTCAGAGACATGCGTGCGTATGCCGCGTCCAATCGGCTCGTGCCACCAGTGCTGTACATCACCTTCAATGAACTGGCGCGAGGCAGCGAGCAGTACCTGCGCTCGCGTGATGTCTGGGCGCGCCACCGTGAGTGCCATCACGTCCTGCAATTGGTCGCGGAACCCGTACGCGCCACTGGCCTGATAGAACGCCGTCCGCGCCCACACGCGGCACGAAAGCGTTTGATATAAAAGCCACTGATTCAACAGTAGGTCTAGCGATCGGTCCGGAGTCTTCACCTGCAACGATCCAAGGACGTTATCCCAACTTTCAGTCACTGCCTTGAGCCGGGAATCGAGATCGTCGGTCCTGTAACGCTGGATCAGATTGCGCGCTTGCTCACGGCTCTCGGCCTCACCCAGAAAGCAGACCACAGAGATGCTCCCGTCAGCAGGAATCTCGACGGTCGTCTGCAGTGCGCAGCATGGATCCAGCGCGGCGCCGGTACGGCCTGACAGTTGCGCCGAGCCGCTCAGTGCCGCGGGTTCGGCGAGTATGCCGTTGCAACCCAGAAACTCGGCTCTGTCACCAGTCCACGATTGCTGTGCGCCGCCCAGGTCCGCGAAAGCAATGCGCGCGGCAAAATCCTCGTTCCACGAGTTCCGCGCAAACATCGCACCGGTGGCAGGATCCATCTCAGTGACAACGAACGGCGCTGAACCGGTCCGCAACACTCCGAGCACCCATTCGAGATATGCGCTTACACGCAATCGGCGCGTACGAGCAGAACGATTCGTCAGCGTGAGTCTTGAGATCTTGATCGGATCGTCAACTGGTACGAATTGCAGCAGCTCGAGCGCGATATCATGAGCGTCGTATGAGTGCCGTGTGTACCCGTGCCCATGCCGCACCACGTATTCGCTGCCCTGTTCCCGAATGGGCAGAGGCGTTGGGCTCCACAACTCGCCGGAGTCCTCATCGCGAATGTAGAACATCTCACTTGGCGGATCGCTGACCGGGTCGTTCGACCAGGGAGTAAGAATGTTCAGTTGACTATTGATGGACCACGTGCAACCTGCTCCAGCCTCGGAGACCATGCACCCGAACTGTGGATTGGCAATCACGTTGACCCACGGTGCGGGTGTCCAATGCCCGGGCTGAAGGGTGATCACATACTCGCCGCGCTCTGCGTCGAATCCGCCGACGCCGTTGTAAAACTCCAGCTCGGGGTGCGGCGGTGAATCATCGTGTGCCGCTAAAGTCGCCGATGAGCTCGGCGGCTGTGCGGTAACGAGCTCGGGAATCGGTGTAACGTTCGGTGCGCTGATCGACGTCCTGGCGCGGCGAGCGTCCGCAATCTGCGCGGCAAGCGTGCCGCGCAAGCTGGAGAGTACAACGCGCGCCGCACCCTCCAGAACGTCGCGCTGTGCTGCCGTTATCCCGTCCGACCGGAGATTGAACACTTTCCCCAACGGTTCTGTATCTTTTGCGTACGGCGCGGAAGCATCCGCTTTGACAGCACTCTCCAGCTGCGTCTGCAAGTCACTCGCAGCGGAAGGCACACCGTTGTTCAGTATCACGATGTCAGCAGCAAGGTGCTTTGCCGTAAAGTATGCGCGCGCACGCAGCAGTTGCCGCACGGTATCCATCGCGCCGGCGTCGCAGATCTCCAGAAGAACGATGGGCAAGTCTCCCGAAATCCCATGCGCCCATAGCGCTCCGACACCTTCGGAGCGGCGGGCGATGACGTCGGTCGATGCCCGCAGCGCCGGATTGAGATACATGATGGATCCGCTGAGCATCTGGAACAGCTGCGCTTCCTCGGGCTCGATGCCGAGTCGCTGGAGCTGATCGCGCGCTGTCGTCAGTGCGAGCGCGGCGGCTCGATCAAACATCGAGGCATCGCGGTACTTTGACGCGACATCCATTACTGCATCCCTCGAAGGGCCAACCAGAGTTGTGAACACCACGCGCGCCGTGTTGCCAGGAAGGATGCGGACACGTCGACGAAGACTTGCAATCGGATCGAGTACCGATCCAACGGTGTTGGAGAGTTTCGCACCGTCCGTATTTGCACGCGCAGTGTGCACCGTCTGACCACGGCCGAGGAATTGCTCACGATTGGTTTCCCACTCCAGATCACCGACCGTGTCACCCTCGACTGCGACAACGTGTGCAAGCCAATACTCCGGATCATTATGTGCGTGGCGGCGCCGCGTGGCGAGCAACGTGTCGCGATCGGTGAGAATTTCGGTCTGCACAAACAGATTTGAGAACGCCGGATGCCCAGCATCCGTTGCAGCAGACGCGAGCACGAGCTCAGCGTACGACGTGACGTCAATCTCCCGCGCGCGCGATCCATGGTTCGTGAGCGAGACTCTGCGGATTTCCGCATCGTCATCGGGCGAGACAATCACATCGAGCAGCGTCGCAATCAGTCCGTCCTGACGCATGATCTGTGCGCGATCTTCAGCGAATGAGACTTCATATCTGTCGGGTGCCTTTCCACTCGGTTGGAACCCTGCGGACCAGGATTTGCCATCCGCGACGTCGCGCAAAAAGATGTATGCACCGGTATCGTCGCTCGTTGCATCTCCATGCCACCGCGTAACCGCAATATCCTCCCAGCAACTGAAGCCCGAGCCGGCGCTGGTGATCATCACGGAGTATCTGCCGTTCGAGAGCAGATCAGTTTCCGGCGGTGTGGCGCTCGGATACGAATAGTGACGGCCGAGCGGCGCGTCCAGCCCGGCGTTTATTGACTTCTCGTTGTGCATCGCCTCCATCTTGCATCCCTCCGATGGTTATGCAATGCATGGATCGCGCCCTCCTTGGCACAGAACGTGAAGGTTCTCATTGATTCGCCTCACCTCGGCACGACGCTACCGTGACCGCGAGTCATTCTTCTACAAGGTGTAGGTTGTCGTAATGGACGATTTGCTCACACGTAGCTCTGAGCTGGGAGCCCAACTCAGAGTTGACAGCATCAGATGCACAACGGCCGCCGATTCGGGCCATCCAACTTCGTCAATGTCGGCCGCGGATCTCATGGCCGTGCTCCTGATCAAGTATCTCAAGTACGACTGGGAGCATCCGCATAACCCCAACAACGACCGCCTCATCTTCTCCAAGGGCCATGCAAGCCCGCTGCTCTACTCGATGTACAAGGCAGCAGGTGTCATCACGGATGAAGAGTTGTTGTCATTGCGCAGATTCGGCAGTCGGCTCGAAGGGCATCCCAAACCACTGCAGAGCGCGGAATCTCACGGCGCTCCACATGGCCTCCCGTGGGTGGACACTGCCACCGGCTCACTGGGCCAGGGCCTGCCCGTCGGAATTGGCATGGCGCTCAACGGCAAATTCGTCGATACGCTTCCGTACACTGTATGGGTTTTACTCGGCGACAGTGAAATGGCCGAAGGGTCGATCTGGGAAGCATTCGACAAGGCCGGCCATTACAAACTGAACAACGTCGTCGCGATTCTGGACATGAACCGGCTGGGCCAGCGAGGCCAGACAGATCTCGGTTGGGATTCACCCGTTTACGCCGAGCGCGCTCGGGCATTTGGTTGGCACACAATCGAGATTGACGGCCATGACGTAGAGGCGATTGATCACGCGTATGCAGAGGCGCTCGCGCAAACCGGGCAGCCTACGTGCATCATCGCCAAGACGGTCAAGGGATCAGGTGTATCGTTGGTCGCGAACAAGAACGGCTGGCATGGCAAGCCGCTCAGTGCAGATCAGGCGAAAGCGGCCATCAAGGAGCTTGGCGGTGAACGCCATATCACCGTGCATGTTGCAAAGCCAGAGTCGCTGCATCCGGCTGCACAACCGCACGCCGCGCCATTGAAACTGCCAGTTTACGAAGTCGGAACGGAAGAAGCCGCTCGAAAAGCATTTGGTGATGCGCTCGTGGCAGTCGGTGCCAACCGTCCGGATGTAATAGTCCTCGACGGCGAGGTGTCGAATTCAACGTTTACAGAAGAATTCAACAAAGCGTATCCGGATCGGTTCTTCGAGATATACATCGCCGAGCAACAGCTCGTAGCTGCTGCTGTTGGTTTCGCCGCGCTTGGGAAGATTGCATTTGCCGCGACCTTCGCCGCGTTCTTCACTCGAGCGTTTGACCAGATCCGAATGGCAGCGGTGTCCGGTGTGAGCATTCGACTGTGTGGCACACATCCAGGTGTGAGCATCGGCGAGGACGGTCCATCGCAGATGGCGCTTGAAGATATGGCGATGATGCGAGCCGTGCACGGGAGCACCGTGTTGTATCCGTGCGACGCTAATCAGACCGTACACCTGGTCGCGGCAATGGCCGATCTGCCCGGCATTTCATACCTCCGCGCAACCCGCGCCAAGTTGCCGGTAATTTATTCCGCGAGTGAAACGTTTCCCGTTGGCGAGAGCAAGGTACTCCGTCGCTCGGACAACGATCAGGTGACGATCGTCGCTGCAGGGATCACGCTGCACGAGAGTCTCAGCGCGTATGAGCAACTCAAATCAGAAGGCATTCTGGTGCGAGTGATCGACGCCTATTCTGTCAAACCGATTGACGTAGAGGCTTTGCATGAAGCCGCGCGCGCGACAGCCGGCCGTATAGTGGTGGTTGAAGATCACTGGAGCGAGGGCGGGCTTGGTGACGCTGTGCTGGATGCATTCGCGGATACGCCGGATATACCGCACCGAGTGATCAAACTAGCCGTGCGCGCCATGCCGACATCAGGCAAACCCGCTGAACTCCTGAGGGCTGCTGGCATCGACGCAGCGCATATCGCGCAGGCAGTCAGAGAGATGATTTGAAAAAATGCCAAACTATAAATATCTGATCGTCGGCGGCGGAATGACCGCCGCTGCTGCCATTGGTGGAATCCGCGAAGTCGATCTCACAGGCTCAATTGGAGTAATCACTTCCGAAGAACATCCGCCTTACAATCGTCCCCCGTTATCAAAGGCACTCTGGAAGGGGGCGCCATTCGATAGCATCTGGCGAGCCGCGGCCGACGACACCTTGACCTATCACGAGGGTCGGACCGCGCGCGAGCTTGACGTGCACGGCAAGCGTGTGACCGACGACCAGGGTACCGTGTATGATTTCGAAAAGTTGCTGCTCGCAACCGGCTGCAGAACACGAACGCTCCCATTCGGACAGGATCAGATCATCTATTTCCGCACGGTCGATGATTATCAACGGCTTCGCAGCATGTCCGAGCATGGAGATCATTTCGCCGTGATTGGCGGCGGGTTCATCGGTTCAGAGATAGCAGCAGCGCTCGCAATGAATGGGAAGAAAGTCACATTGATCTTTCCCGATGAATTTGTGGGGAGCCGCATGTATCCCGCTCAACTCGGAATGTCTCTCAACGCACTTTATCGCGAACGTGGAGTCGAAATAATAGCCAACGCGAAAGTGACAGGATGCGAGTCGCGTGCGGGAAAATCGGTACTGACTGTTCACGACGACCAGACTGGAACCCAGCGAGAGATCGTCGTCGACGGCGTGGTAGCAGGCGTCGGCGTTGAACCGAATGTGGAACTGGCTCAGGCCGCCGGTCTCACCGTCGACAAAGGCATACGCGTTGACGCATCACTACGCACCAGCAATCCGGACATCTACGCCGCCGGCGACGTCGCCAGCATTCTCAACCCTGCGCTGAACGAATGGCGTCGCGTCGAGCACGAGGACAACGCCAACACGATGGGTGCGCACGCAGGTATCGCAATGGCCGGACGTACCGTCTCATACGACCATCTCCCGTTCTTCTACTCTGACATCTTCGAGATGGGTTACGAAGCCGTCGGTGAAGTGGACTCTCGACTCGACATGATCACGGACTGGAAAACGCCTTTCACGGAAGGCGTGATCTATTACCTGAAAGAGGGCGGAGTGCGCGGCGTGCTGGCCTGGAATCTTTACGGACTGATGGACGGAGCCAGGCGGCTCGTTGGCTCTTCGACTCAAATCCGTAGCTCTGATCGAGAAGGGCGGCTTCCGACGTAGATGCGATCGAGGGTCAGACCTGACGCCAACGCACCAAAGCAGCATATCATACTCCTGATCAGAAGGACAAACTGCCGAAAACGGAGGATCCCAGAATGATTGTCGATGCACAGCAGAGCCCATTCTACGCATGGCTCGATCACACGGCGATTCGCGAACTGCTCCTCGGCGCTCTCGATGTGTCCGCAGGTGAGCGGCTGGTGCTGATCAAGGGCTTGATCCCCAGCATCATCGACGACATGGGCGAGGAAGCGTTCGAAGCTTTCCTTGATGAACTGCGCGTGAAGGCTCAGCGCTACGCGGAAGCGGTGGCGAATCCCGGCGAGGGTCGTGCGAACCGGCGCCACCCCAGCGAACCGCTCGGCGGGCCAATCATTCAGGGCGTGGCACATCCAGGTGGAACTCGCAACCCGGATCGACCCGGCGCCCGCGCCCGCGAACGACAGTTGGAGGCTCTGTTCTTCGACGAGATCGAAGACAGAATCGAGCCTTCACCGAATACCGACGACGCGGGTTCGATCGAGTAGCTGTCGGCGATCGATCAGTTGTTCACAATTTCGCGCCGGCGCTGTGCATCTCCAGCCGTGCTCTTTCGCCGCCGAGAACCGTCACGGGGCGGGTTGCATCCGGAATCAACACGACGTCGAAACTAGCTGTGCGCCCGTCGAGTACAGACGCGCGCACACACACATCCTCGGCGAGCCCCCCGACGAACAATCGCTTGACTCCATCCTGGCGTAACCGCGTAGCAAGACCCGTCTGGTCGAACACGGAATTCTGATCCTGATCGAATCGGACGCCCTTCGTGATCTTGACCGTCGACTCCGGTAATCTCAGCTCCGGATGAAAACGCGCGCCGTCGCTGTCCTGAATGCAATGCGGCGGCCATAATCCACCGCTTTGTTTGAAGCTGATATGGTCAACGGGATGCCAATCGCGCGATGCGTAGATCGGCACACCAGCAGCGACCGCCGCGTCGATCCAACGATTGAGAACTGGAATAACCTGGTCGCCACCGTCGATAGCCAGCGCGCCGCCGGGACAGAAGTCCTTTTGCACGTCGACAATGACCAGCGCGTCACCGGGCCGGAGTGTTTCGTCAGTCAGTGTCATATAGCAGCAAAATTACACGTAGTGCAGCTTGAAAGTCACGCGCAATTGTCGCACCCGCCGTCATCCGCGCGAAAGCGGGGATCCATGTTGCCGCACCCGTCGTCATCCCCGCGGAAGCGGGGATCCGGCAATACTGTTCAGCTCCGCGAGCGCGTCCGCGGGAAGAACCATCAGCGCTCCCGCGACATTCTCGCGGAGGTGAGCGACTGATGATGTGCCAGGGATTAACAGGATGTTCGGCGAGCGCTGCAAGAGCCACGCGAGCGCGACGGCCATCGGCTTGCTGCCCAGGCGCTTCGCAACGGACTCCAGCGTATCGGACTGCAACGGCGTGAAGCCGCCAAGCGGGAAGTACGGCACGTAGGCGATACCCCGCGCGGCGAGCGAATCGATAAGCGCATCATCGTCGCGATGGGCAATGTTGTAGAAATTCTGTACGCAGACAATCGGTGCGATGGTCTGTGCTTCGGCGATCTGTTCGGCGTTGACGGTGCTCAGACCGAGGTGCTTGATCACACCCTCCTGCTGCAACTCTGCAAGCGCGGTGAAAGACTCGGCGATCGAGCCCGGTTCAGGGCGGTTGAATCCGCCGACGCGGAGATTGACCACATCGAGTGCGTCGAGTCCGAGGTTGGC
>JBDTAW010000041.1:0-6386 GCA_039924445.1 Gemmatimonadaceae bacterium | reverse complement strand
TCTCCTGGACCGATATACGATGGAACTGGGTTTGCGTGTCGACAAGAACACCGCATTTGGTGAGAACATTGGCGCGCAGGGCTACCCGAAGATTGGATTGGTCTACTCGCTCGGCGATGAGCCATGGCTCCGTTCGCGAGTTTCCAAGGATGTGCTGTCGGATCTGCGCCTCCGGGCAGCATACGGTGTGGCTGGCCAGTTTCCGCAGCCGTTTGCGAATGATCGTACCATCGCGTTCAATTCCTTCAATACGCAGCAGGCTGCGTCGTTCGGTCAACCCGGCGACCTCAATCTCAAGCCAGAGCGGACCGGTACACTGGAGTACGGCGCTGACATCGGGCTTTTCCATAGCATCGCGACGTTCAGCATTGGCTACTACACTTCGCGCACCACTGATGCTCTGATGAATGCACCGCCAGCACCGTCGACTGGGCTGGGTAGCCAACTTCGCAATGTTGGAGAGATTTCCAACAAGGGCGCTGAGCTACGCATGACCTTGGTGCCGATCAGTCGCAAGGGTTTGCGTTTGACACTCACTGGGGCGTACAATACGCTCGACAACAAGGTCGTGAGCCTCGGTGGTGTACCACCGTTTGCCATCAGCGGCTATAGTGCGAGCACGGTGCAGGGAATTGTACAAGAGGGGTATCCGGTCGGATATCTCCGTGGCGCCAAGGCGATCTTCGACGCTAGCGGCAAGGTTGTGTCGATCCAGCAGTTGGCCTACCTGGGCAAGCCCACTCCAGACAAGTTTGGTAGCTTTGGCGCGACACTCGATCTTGGTTCACGCGTCACGTTGGCCACGAGCGGCGACTTTCAATACGGCGCGCAGCAGCAATCCTTTGATCGGGCGTTCAGGTACTTGTACGGTATAACAGGGACTGAGAATTACGTCCCAGCGGCCGCGCTCGCACAGTATGGCGGATCTCGCGGTGCCATATGGCAAAACGTGATGAACCTTTGGGTTGAGAACACCGATTATGTCGCGCTGCGGACATTGACGGTCGACTACAAGGTGGACGAGCGCTTCCTGCCACCGCTCGCCAGGGATGCTCGCATCGGCTTCTCGGTGACAAATCCCTGGCGCTGGACGTCGTCGCACTGGGATCCGGAAACGGATCTCTCCACTGCAAGTACCCAGGGTGGTCTCGCAATCGGTGGTTATAACTACGCGACAAACTCGGCTCCTCGCAGCTACATCCTCACCCTTCGCTTCGGATTCTGACCATGCACCGCAACTCTTTCGCTCGAGCTTCAGTGCGCGCGGGTGCACCGATCCTGACTGTCCTCGCAATCTCGCTCCTTGTAGGCTGCGGCGAGTTCAAGCCAACGGATGTCGTCAATCCGAATGTCACCGACAAGGCGTTTGTCGGTTCGCCGGGAGCCGGTGCCGCTTGGTTACTCGGCACCCAACGTCAATTTGTGATTACGCTGAACGACGTCGTGGTAAATACCGAGCTGGCTTCGGACAATTACTTCAATAACTACACGACGTTTGCTCAGAAATTCGATGTGCCGGTCCTGGAATACATCGACCCGCAGGTGACGACGATTCAGAGCGACATCGCGACGTTGCGTGAGATGGGTACTTTCGGACTGGACACCGTATTTGCGCGTGATTCGAGTGTTACGCCGAACAACAGAGCCGAACTACTCTTCTATAGAGGCATGGCGAACCTTTTCGCCGGCGAGGACTTCGTTGCACTACCAGCATCGGCTAACGGTCCGATCGTGAGTTGGCAGACTCTACTTGGGTCAGCCATCACCGACTTCAGCGCGGCACGCGCCATGTCGACGGACCCCGTGGCGATCCAGAGCTACACGTTGGCACTCGCGCGTGCTTACTACCGCCTTGGCGACAAAGTGAATGCTGTAAAGGAGGCCACCGCGTTACTTTCCGCGAACCCAACGTTCATCCGCAACGCGGTATTCGATCCGATCAACGGCCCTACCAATACCATGCAGACCGTTCTGACGAGTTCGGTCAATAATTTCCAGCCATTGCCGCGACTTGATTTCCTTGATCCCAAGTACCCGAACCGCGGTCCGAATATCCAAAGTCCGATAGCATTCCTCAAAGCGGAGGAGGCGCACCTCATCATCGCTGAAGGACTATTGTCGGACAATAATGTCGCTGGGGCGAAGGACCGGCTGCAGCAGCTGTTGACGCTCGTTCAGTCACGCAAGACGGAGTTTGTCGACGACCGCATCCAGCTACGCGGGCGCGCGGGTGGCAAGACTGTGTATCCGAATACATCTGACACGAAGGTCGCATTCGCGCCCGGCGATTCGTTGCTCTCCGGGTACGTTCTCACTCGTTCGGCGGGGAATATTCAGGTCCCCACGATCTCGGGCACATCGGTGACGTCGGCTCGCATCAATGCGATCAACACCGTTGATGACGGACTCTACGTACTGTATCTGATGCGACAGGAGATCTTCATCGGTGAAGGGCGTCGTATGGCCGATCTTGGAATGCGCATGCCGGTCGCCCAGACCGAGATCCTCGCCAATCCGAATGCCACTGCTGGCGCGCCTTATACGCTAGGAGTGATTCCACCGTTTATCCCGCTCGCGTACGGGATGGACTTATTCACGTATGATCCGACTGCGAAGACGGCAGTCATGTCTTTTGACATGAACCAGATCCTCGTACAGAACAAGGCATCAACGTATGTCCTTCCATTCAAATAACATGAGAAAGAGCTCCATACCGTATTTCGCTAAGCGAGGCGCAGGCGCAGTCACCGCTGCGGTTGCAGTGGCGCTCGTGCTGCCCGCGCAGGCGCTGATTGGGCAACAGACCACGCGTGCACCTTCGGTCTTCTCCATGGGCCAGCGCGTCACCGTCGTGGGGACTGGTCCGTCAAACTCCATCACTGACGTCCCAAATCTCAAGGTCGGCAATTACACGCGATCAGACAGTGGGTATCGCTCTGGCACAACGGTGATTCGCACTGAGCGCGGTGCTACGGCGGGTTACTCGCAAATGGGTGGAGCGCCGGGTACCAAGGAAACCGATCTGCTCAAGCCAGGCGGACTGGTACGCGCCACCGTTCAGGCGATCGTCCTGAGCGGTGGTAGCGCGTACGGTCTCGATGCAGCGACCGGCGTGATGCGGTGGATGGAGGAGCACGGCTTTGGTGTGCCGATTGGCAAGGAAGGAGTTGTCCCCATCGTTCCTGCGGCGATCCTCATGGATCTTGGGCGCGGTGGTGACTTCAAGAAGCGCCCCGATGCGGAGTTCGGCTACAAGGCTGCGGCTGCTGCATCGAATGCGCCGATCAAGAGCGGTCGGATCGGTATGGGAATGGGAGCTGGTTGGGGGATGGGTACAGCCAGCGTGAAGCTTTCGAACGGCTATACCGTAGCGGCGATCGTCGGCGTCAATCCTGCCGGTTCGCCGATCGATCCACGTACATGTTTGCCCTATGGCCTCTTCCAGGAAATGAACAACGAGTTCAATCTCGTGCAACCGTCTGCGGCGGAGTGCAAGAGTGCAGTCGCCAGTGTTATTGGACCGAATGACGGCTCCGACCACGCGGTGACCAACACCACAATCGCAGTCGTCGCGACGGATGCGCCGATGGAGGATGTCGAAGTTGGGCGCATGGCGGCGATGGCTGACGCAGGTCTTGCACGCAGCATCCGTCCGATCTTTGGGATCGGCGATGGTGATACTGTGTTCGGGATGGCGACCACGCCTCCTTCCCATACGCTCAGTTTCGCCGATCTCACCGCTATCTACGACGCAGCAGCCGACGCGCTTGGTCGGGCAGTTGTACATGCGGTTGTCGATTCACATCAAGTTGGAACAAGTCGCGTCGGATACTGCGAGGCATACCCGAGCGCGTGTGTGAAGCGACATGCGGAAAATACGCAGGTGCCGAGCACCACGAGCGTAGGCGGCGCTCCGCGACAGTAGTATCCTCTCAGCCGGTGTAAGCCGTGAAAAGATTTCTTGGTTGCGTGGCAGCCTTGCTGGCAGCAGTGATGTTCGCTCTAACCGCTGCACCAAGTGCTGCCGCCACGTTGGCGGACAGCCTGACGATCTACTTTATAGACGTTGAGGGCGGGAAGTCTGCTCTGATTGTGACGCCGAGCGGTGAGTCGTTCTTGATTGATGCAGGCTTCCCAAGCACCGGCTGGTTCAACTCGCTCCCTGGCGATCCGACGAAGGCACGGGATGCACAACGCATTCTTCTGGCTGCGCACGACGCGGGCCTTACTCGAATCGACCACATGCTCGTATCACACTACCATGCCGATCACTTCGGCGGAGTGATGGAGCTCGCACAGCTTATCCCGATCACGGAGTACATCGACCACTCCGCGCCGAGTGCGGCGGCGGAGGCGCGCGGGCCCGGTACATTCGCACTGTACAACGACTACGTAGCATTACGATCCAAGGCGAAGCACCACGCCGCGAACGCAGGCGACCACTTTGTTCTCAAGGATGATGTCAGTATCGATGTAGTCGCAAGCGGCGGCTCCGTGATCACCAAGCCACTTTCTGGCGGTGGCGCGAACAATCCTGCCTGTACCAGCGGTGGCGTTCCAGCGCAGGAAGTTACAGAGAATCCGAACTCAACTGCTATACGACTGGAATACGGTGCGTTCAGCTACCTTGATGTTGGCGACCTGACCGGTGCGCCGTTGTACGCACTGACCTGCCCGATCAACCTTATCGGGTTGGTCGATGTGTACAACCTCGCGCATCATGGTGGTGCAGACGGTTCCGACCCGGCACTCTTTGTAGCCGTGAAACCGCGTGCAGCCATTTTCAGCAACGCTGCTAGAAAGGGCGCAGAAGCCGCAACACTCAACACGCTCCGAAGCCTGGGAATAGCGGGCTGGCAGCTCCATCGGACAGAACAGCCTGGTGCCGTGAACATGCCAGATGTTCAGATCGCGAATTTGGATACCACCACGGCGGCTTGGCTCAAGGTGTCGGCGAAACGCGATGGTTCGTTTTCCATCACAAACGGCCGCACGGGACAGACCATCTCGTATCCAAAGCGCTGAGACCGGATAGTTGCGATGAAACGAATCTGGTTGCTTCCATTAGTGCTCGGTGCATGCACTTCCGCAGGGAGTCCGACACCGAGTTCCGCGCCAATTGCAATGGCTACGGGGTCGCTGGTCGACACCGCGCGTCCGTCGCTGTTGGGACCTGGCAAGCAGGTCCCGCTCGCGCTGCACTGGACGCGTGCATCGGCCGAGCATCGTGCGAACCTCCTGCAGAGTTATCGCGGCGCCGAAGCACGCCTGCGGGAACTTGCTGCTCCACTGTCCCGTGGAAGCTGGGCGGTCATCATGGATGCCGATGAGACAGTGCTTGATAACTCTCTCTATTTCCAGCGACAGGCGGCGCGCGGGTATCTGGGTTTCACGTACAACTGGCCCAACTTCGTTCATGAGGCAATCGCGCCTGCGCTTCCCGGTGCAGTCTCGTTCACCAGCCTGATCCACGAACTTGGCGGTCGCCTGGTCATTGTTACTAATCGCGCAGAGAACCTCTGCCCGGACACGCGGCGCAATCTGGAGAATGCTGGTATCAAGGCTGACGCCGTTCTCTGCCATCCCCCGGGAGTCGAAGACAAGAACCCGCGATTCGTCGCGGTACAGCAGGGACACGTAGAAGGACTACCCCGGCTGGAGGTTGTGATGTGGGTGGGCGACAACATTCAGGATTTTCCCGGGCTGACGCAAGCTCAGATGCGAACCGCCTCCGACACAGCATTCACCGAGTTCGGCCGCTCATGGTGGATTCTTCCCAACCCGGTTTACGGAAGCTGGCAAAACAATCCGCTACCAGCTCAGCCCTAGCACTTCAGTGAGAAGCCGAGGGAATCTCGCGTGCGGGATCCCCTCGGTGCTTCGGCTTAACGCGCGCTGATGTTGGCTGAGATGCTCCGAAGCAGCGCCCACACCCGCGCTACGTGCCTCTCTTCGGTTCTGATATTCCCGATCGCAAGTCGAATCACGAACTTCCCGCGCAGCTTGGTGTGCGACATGAACGCTTCTCCGCTCGCGTTCACCGTATCCATGATCTTCTGATTGAGCGCATTGAGTTGCGTCTCGTCTACACCTGGCGGTGCGTATCGAAAGCAGACCAGCGAGAATGGATGCGGCGCCATGATCTCCCAGTCAGGCGCTGCGTCGATCCACGCCGCGAACTCCTGCGCGATGCGCACGTGCTCTCTGATCCGGGCCGCGAGGCCGTCGGTCCCAAACGATCTGATGACCATCCAGAGTTTCAGCGCTCTGAACCGGCGCCCCAACTGCACCCCGTAGTCCATCAAGTCCGCCACCTCGCCGGTCTCGGCAGTGACCAGATATTCCGGTACCAGCGAGAAGGCGCGCTTGAGCAACGCGCGGTCCTT
>JBDTAW010000040.1:0-6887 GCA_039924445.1 Gemmatimonadaceae bacterium | reverse complement strand
CACGGCGTTGTGTACGGTGCGAGCGTCCCGTCCGGGCAGTGTCTCAGATAATGAGTGCGAGGGTCTTGACTGTACTGGCCGCTGTAGTCGCCGTATCCGCGATTGCCATAGTTACTTCCGTATCCGTTTCCGTAACCGTATCCACCTGGATACTGGTAGTTGTTATATCCACGGCGGTACGGCGATGCGCCCCACGGATCGTCATAACCACCGACATATCCGCCGTAGCCGTCGTCGTACCGTACTCCGCCTGAGTACGCAGCGCGGCCAACCCCCGCGCGACCGATCTCATACGGTGCATACGCGATCGAATACGTGCCGCGCCTGCCCACACTCGATCGTGCGAAGCGATCTACTATCTCGAACGGATCCACGCCACTGCGCTCGCCTAGCGTTCCCATGTTCCAACGGTTGGCGCTGGTGCGATAATTCCTGAAATCGAACGGAGTCTGCGACGCGACGGCAAATACGTAGCCCACACCCTGGTTCGGGTCCGCCTGGAACGGTATCCCGGTACCGTCCCGACCTCCAGCGTATCTCGAACGGCCGTTCGGTTGGCTGGGAGATAGGACAGTAATCCGACCGTCGGTGTTCACCCTCAGCACAGTCACATAGCTGCCAGCATCGCCCGAATACATCACTCGGCCCGGCTCGCCGCGGTCAAATTCGTTCCCCTGGTCAAACCACACGTCGACATTGGGCGCGCGCTGTGCTCGGAGACAGGCAGGTGCGACAAAAAGTCCGCTTATTACGAGCGTCGTGACGGACGGGTGAAGCAGGCGCGAAGCGACAGCTTTGACAAGGTTCATGAAATGCCTCCTCCAAGGACTACCCCAAATTATGTTGCAGTTCCCCGGTTCGAACTAGGAATCTGCCGGGATCCTGTAAATACAGCGGGTTGATGGCCTTACCAACAATTATCGACGCAGTAGAAGCACTTCCGGCCTTTACGAGATTGGCGAATACGGTCCCGGATCACGGGCGGCGCGTCACAGTAGGCGGACTGGTCGGATCCAGCGCAGCGGCGCTGGTTGCAGCACTCGCTCGAAAAATGGAACGACGATTCTTTGTAATCGTCGCTGAGAATGTCGGGGATGCCGAACGTTGGCTCGCCGACCTCGAGGCGTTGGACGGAGGCGCCGAGGTCGCGTTCTATCCTCCACGCGAAAGCTTCGGCGAGGCAGAGCCACACGCCGAAGTCGCAGGCGAACGTGTCGAGACACTGGAGCGCGCTGCACGGGGCGACGTACGCGTGCTCATAACGACCGCGCGCGCCATCATGGAACGCACGCAGTTGCCCGCCATCCTTCAATACGGTCGCCTCGAAATACGGAAGGGCGACGTTCGCAAACTGAGCGAGCTCGCCGAGCACCTCGAATCGATCGGATTCGAGCGCGCCGATATGGTGGAGGATGTGGGTGAGTACAGCGTGCGTGGCGGAATCTTCGATGTGTACGGCTTCGGTATGGCGAATCCGGTGCGCATGGAGTTCTGGGGCGATGAGATCACTGAAATGCGCCACTTCGATCTCACTACACAGCGATCGACGCGCGACGCAGAAGTTGCACTCATACTGCCCGCCGACGGTGTCGCCGCAAAACGCGCGAGTGATCGCAAGCGCGACGCAAAGAAGGATGCCAAGCGTGCGAAACGGGCCGGTGATCGGATGTCGATCACCGAACTATGGGCGAGCGACACGATCGTGATCGTCCCGTCGGAATCACATGTCGAGCCCGAAATGAGGCGCACGTGGGACGAAGCACAGCATCACCTTCAGCTCGCACTTCGCCGGGGCGAAGATGTCTCCAAACGTGAAGAGTTATACGTAGCGCCGGACGTCGCTGCGCGCACACTACGTGGCTTTGGCACTGTATCGCTCACTGCTGATGGTGAGCCCGAGATCGGATTTCCGTTCCGCGCGCCGGAAACGATCAATCGCGATCTCAAGCTGCTCAACACCATCGTACGCGACGGCGTCCCGACTCTGATTCTCTGTGACAACGCAGGTCAGATAGAGCGCCTGGAAGAACTGCTCACGACGAACGTGCGCGACCCGATGGGTGCCGCGCTCGTTCTTGGTGTACTGACGGGCGGATTCCGGCTCCCCGCGCGCGGCAGCGATCCGGGTCTGCGCGTTCTGACGGATCACGAAATATTCCGTCGCGAGCGCCGCATTCGTCGTGCGCGAAAGTACATCACCGGCGCTGGAATCGACACGCTGGGTGCGATCACTCCCGGCGATTATGTCGTGCATCTCGAGCACGGAATCGGCATCTATCGCGGCATCGAGCAATTGTTCGTGAAGGAGGCCACGGTCGAGGTCGCGGTGATCGAGTACGAGGGCGGCGACCGACTCAATGTGCCGCTTTACAAGGTCGATCAGATCGAGCGCTATCGCTCTGCCGCGGACATCGGCGACGATGTTCCGCCGCCTCGGCTTCACAAGCTCGGCGGTCGTCGCTGGGGTCACCAGCGCGACAAAACGCGCTCGGCGATTCACGAAATGACCGTCGAGCTCCTGGACCTGTACGCTCGACGCAGCGTTGCAACGCGCGCGCCGGCACTGCCTGACACAACGTGGCAGCGTCAGCTCGAATCCAGCTTCCTGTTCGAAGATACCAACGATCAGCGCAAGGCGACGGTGGACGTCAAGGGCGACATGGAACGTCCGCGGCCAATGGATCGACTGCTTGTCGGCGATGTGGGATACGGCAAGACAGAAATCGCGGTGCGAGCCGCGTTCAAGTCGGTTCAGTCAGGCCGCCAGGTTGCCGTACTCGTACCCACGACAATTCTTGCGGATCAACATGCGCGGACGTTTGGTGATCGTTTCGCCGATTTTCCGGTAATTGTCAGAGTCCTAAGTCGCTTCCAGACGCACAAGGAGCAACTCGAAATTCTGAAGGAAGTGGCGGCGAAGAAAGTCGATGTTGTAATCGGGACCCACCGACTGCTCAGCAGCGATGTGACGTTCGGCGACCTCGGACTCATCATCATCGACGAAGAGCATCGGTTTGGAGTGAAGCATAAGGAGCGTCTCAAGCAACTTCGACTTGAGACCGACGTGCTCACGCTGACTGCCACTCCGATTCCCCGCACGCTGCATCAGTCGCTGGCTGGCTTGCGTGACATGACACTTATGCAGACGCCGCCGCGCGACCGCTCTCCGGTACTTACCTACGTCGAGCCATGGGACGATGCGTTGATCGAGGAAGGCATCGCTCGCGAACTGGATCGCGGCGGTCAGGTTTTCTTCGTCCACAATCGGATCGAAACGATCGACGCGATTGCGCAGCACATCGGCCGCATGATCCCGCGAGCGCGAATCGCCGTGGGCCACGGCCAGATGCGCGAGCACGAACTGGAAGAAGTGATGCGTCGTTTTGTCGAGGGCGAAGTCGACGTACTTGTTTCGACGATGATCGTCGAGTCGGGACTGGACGTACCGAACGCGAACACGATGTTCGTCAATCGCGCCGATATGTTCGGACTCGCGCAGCTTGACCAGCTGCGCGGACGGGTTGGACGGTCGCACAGGAGAGCGTACTGCTACCTGATGGCGCCCGATGCCATTGATGACGACTCGGAGCGCCGGCTCAAGATCCTGGAACACCACACCGAACTCGGTTCGGGCTATCGCATCGCGCTAAAGGACATGGAGCTCCGCGGAGCCGGCAATCTTCTGGGGCCGGAGCAGTCGGGATTTGTGCACGCGGTTGGCTTTGATCTGTATCTCCGCATGCTGGAAGAGACCGTCCAGCGGGTGATCGGCGGCGGGGACGGGCCAAAAATGCAGCCTGCGGAGATCTCGCTGGACGTGGCAGCCTACATCCCGGACGACTACATGCCGTCCCAGGATGCCAAGCTGGACGTGTACCGCCGGCTCACTGCGATGACCGAACCAGAGGCAATTGCTGCCTTGCGGGCCGAGGTGAGGGACAGGTTCGGCGTCCTGCCCGCCGAGGCGAGCCATTTTTTCATGTCGGCGTTGCTCCGGGTACTCGGCGGACGGATCGGTATCGAGACGCTTTCGGTGCGGGGGAACGAGGCCCGTATTACCTTTAGAGGCTCTGCGGTCCCTTCCATGAAAGGGATCTCTGCGGCGTTCCACGAGGTACAATTCCAGGCAGAGGTGCGTCGTGCGCACCCTCTGTCGCTAAAGCTCACCCGGCTCGGCGGTGCGTCGGTGCTGGATGGGCTGGTACACGCGCTCACGTTGATCAAACCCACTCCAACATCAAGTCCAACATCAAGATGAAATCAGCTTCGCTCGCCCTTGCCGCTGCTGCGGCCTTGTTTGTATCCGTTACGGCATGCTCGGGCCTCAAGGAAGCGATGAGCGCGCATGTCGACACGGCCGCCAAAGCCGGCTCCGAGGAGCTCTCTGTTGAGCGTCTGGCGTCGTTGCTCGGCGAAGCTACAGTGCCGCCGCGGAAAGATGTCGCACAGGCGATAGCAAATGCCTGGCTCGACTACGAGCTGCTCGGCCAGGCAGCAGCAAAGGGCGACACCGTCGTGACGGACAAGGCACTGGACGCTGCCCTCTGGGCTCCGATCTCGACTGCCAAGGCGAGAAAGTATTACGACATGGTGTCGAAGAACTGGGGCGTTGAGGACTCAGCCGCTGCGCGCAAGATGTTCGAGAAGGGTGACATACTTGCTGCTTCGCACATTCTGATTCTTACGAAGGGGAAGTCTGCCGACCAGCAGGCAGCCGCGAAAAAGGAGATTGACGCTCTGCGCGCGAAGGTCAACTCCGGAAACTTCGCAGCGCTCGCCAAGGCCAACAGCGAGGACAAGGCGTCGGCCGCCCGTGGTGGGTCGCTCGGAATCTTCCAGAAGGGCGCGATGGTGCCGGAGTTCGAAAAGGCTCTCGTTGCGCTGAAGCCGGGTGAGATTTCTCCGGTGATCACGACGGATTACGGCTATCACATCATTCGCCGCCCGACTTACGACGAAATCAAGAGTGATGTGTTGCAGGCCTCCAAGGGGCGCTCTACACAGGTTGCGGAAAGCACGTTTGTCGCGAAACTCGAGGCCGACGGCAAGATTCAGATGAAGAAGGACGCGGCCACCACCGCGCGGGTCGTCGTTGCCGATCCTGATGCGCATCGTAACGACAAGAGCACGATTGCCACGTCCACTGCCG
Organism: Gemmatimonadaceae bacterium; assembly: GCA_039924445.1. GTDB lineage: Bacteria > Gemmatimonadota > Gemmatimonadetes > Gemmatimonadales > Gemmatimonadaceae > Fen-1247. The sequence goes on along the minus strand of JBDTAW010000040.1, from coordinate 1,738 downwards.
GCGATTTCACCGCAGCTGAGCTTGCTCGCTGGATTGGAACGTTTCCGCCGATGCAGCAATCGCAGCAGCGCGGACAGTTGCAGAATGCTCCGGATTCGATGGTCAACATGTTCGTCAAGAACTTCATCATCAACGACCTGGTCCTGAAGGCCGCTGACGCCGCCAAGATCGGACCTACGCCCGAAGAAATTTCACAGCTTCACAATGCATTCTTCCAGGCACGCGATGCAGCATGGACTCAGCTGGGCGTGGATCCGAAGACGCTTGCGGACAGCGGCAAGACAGAGGCAGACCGAGTGCGATTCGCCTCTGCTCGCGTCAACAAGTACATGGATGCGCTCGTCAGCGGTAAGGCACAGTTCATTCAGGTTCCGGAGCCCGTCGCACGCGTTCTCCGCGAGAAGACGGACGCAACATTGAATTCTGCCGGCATCGATCGCGCGGTTGAACGTGCAGTGCAGAAGCATGCTGCAGCGGATTCGACCGCTCGTGCAGCTGCACCGCCGACCGCAGTCCCGATGCCGACGGGCAATGCGCCGGCGCCCGCGAAGCCTGAAAGCTCTACGCCAAAGAAGCCGTAACCATAATGTCGTTGAAGTCTGTCATTGCATTGCTCTTCGCCGTCGCGCCAGTTGGCGTGGCGGCGCAGACCATCGTGCCGATCCCGTTGTCCACCTCCATCGCACCCAAGGGTCCGGTTGTCGATACGGTGGATCGCATTGTGGCGGTGGTCGGTAATTCCGTTATCACATGGAGCGACCTCGCTGAGGCCGTGAACGAAAAACGCGCCGCAGGTTTGCAGTTGCCAGCCGATCCGGCCGGCCAGATGGAAGTTGCGCGCCAAGTGCTCGGCGAACTCGTTGATGCGCAGATCCTGATCGACAAGGCTCCCGACGTCAAAGTCACAGTTACCGACAACGACGTCGCACCGCAGGTCGATGCTCAGATCAAGCAGGTGCGCTCGCACTTCAAGAGCGACGCTGAATATCGCTCAGAGCTCAAGGCGGCCGGATTTGGCTCGCCGGAGGAGTATCGTCGCTCGTTATTCGATCAGTTTCGCCGCAACTTGATCCAGAGCAAGACCTTCTCTGAATTACAGAAGTCAGCGAAACCGGCGAGTGTCACGGAAGAAGAAGTGACCGCAGCGTATAACAAGGTGAAGGATCAACTTCAAAAGCGTCCTGCGTCCGTCACCTTCCGGCAGATCGTTGTCGCTACGTTCCCGTCCCGCCAGGAAGACTCCGTCGCTCGCTTCAAGGCGGAGTCAATTCTCGTGGAGCTTCGCAAGGGCGCCGACTTCGCCGAGATGGCGAAGAAGTACTCGATGGATCCTACTACGAAGGATGTTGGTGGTGATCTCGGCTGGAACCGTCGCGGCGGAAGCCCGGGCCAGCCGGCACTCGTTCCAGCCTTCGAGACGATGATGTTTTCGCTTCGACCCGGCGAGTTGAGTCCGCTTGTTCGTACATCCTATGGGTATCACATCATTCGTGTCGATCGGGTCCAGCCCGGCGAGGTCAGGGCGCGGCACATTCTGATTGCGCCCACGATCGACTCGAACGACGTTCACATCGCCCTGCTTAGAGCAGATACCGTGGCTACCCAGTGGCGGAAGGGCGCGAATTTCGATTCGCTGGTGGCCAGGTACCACGACCCTGCAGAGGATAAGGGAGTTCTCAGGCCTTATCCAATCGACTCGTTGCCAGCAGCGTATAAAACGGCGCTCGGTGATCTCAAG
>JBDTAW010000039.1:0-21968 GCA_039924445.1 Gemmatimonadaceae bacterium | reverse complement strand
TACGCCCGGGTTTGACGGAGGCGTCTGGTTGAAGTGCGGCTGATCCCACCGGACACCCATGGTGATCGCCAGGTTGTCGGTTGTCTGCCAGACATCCTGCAGATAGTACGCTAACATATTGGCCTCGAACGTCGCGATACCATTGGCCGGATCAGATGGCGATGGTGCGCTCACAGCGTAGGCCGAAGGCTTCCCGCTCTGGAAATCAGTGAGGCTGTTGAATGTCCACGAGCCAAGTGAGTTCTGGCCAAACAAATTGTAGGGGCGATAGAACTGATCCTTGGTTCCGATCGTGAAGCGATGTGCGCCCACAGGCATCGTGAAGTTTTCAGTCAACTCGAAAGTGCGCTGATTGAGGATGTTGCCCTGCGACGACGCTTCCGTCCCCGCCACCAGCGCCACTGTGCCCGTACCACCGTCGGTACGAGGTACGTTCCTCACCGTCACCTGCGGGAAAATTGCTGGAACGGTGCGGAAATCTTTCGTCGTGGTGTAGTTGAGCAGCAATTCGTTGAACATTCCGTTCGAGAAGTTGCTGAGAAACTCGGCCACTGAACTGTTCGTCTTGCTGGTGAACTGATATGCATTCGACGTAAGGCCGAAATTCGGCGACGTTGAAGTAGCGGCGCCACGGCCGAAGCTGGTGTTGTTCGCGAACGCGTAGTTATGGCGCAGGACCAGTCGGGTTGCAAACGGAAGGTAAACATCGACGCGGCCAAATACGTTGGTCGCAGGGTTCTGCTTGGTTACCTGTGCACCGGATCCGCCATTAGCGAAGCCGTAGCCGCTGGACAGGAGGCTATTGAAATTATCAATCGTCGCCTGGTTGACGGGCGCGTCAGGAGAGCCGATGAATGGGCCCGAAGCCGGCTGGCTTGTCTTGCGCCACTCCGAGTTGAAGTAGAAGAAGGCGCGATTTTTTATGATAGGACCACCCACCGCGAAGCCGTAGTTCTTCTCGCTATAGTCGGGAAGGTAGTACTGCTGGCGCGTCATGCTCTGACTGCGGTCGTAACCGTAGACGGATCCGTGCAATTCGTTCGTGCCGCTCTTCGTGACGGCGTTGATGAGCACGCCGCCGAAATTGCCCTGGCGGACGTCGTACGGAGCTAGCAGAACCTGATATTCCTTTACCGCGTCGAGCGGGATTGCCTTGGCGTTGGCCTGGCTTCCGGGCTGCCCCGTAGCTCCAAGACCGAACAGATCACCAGCCGCAGCTCCGTCGATCTGGATAGCGTTCTGGCGAATGTTGACTCCACCGCCTGATGAGTAGCCGGTTGTGTTGGAAACCTGTGGGACGATTCCGACGAAGTCCGTGAAATTGTGCGATAGCGTTGGGAGATTGACAAGCCGATCACCAGAAATGATGGTGCCGGTTCCTGTTTTGGTCGGAGATATAACGCTCCCTATTGACCCCGCGACCGTGATGCCCGTGAGAACCGCGGCCTGACTGGCCAGCTGGAAGTCAACGCGGGTCGACTGGCTGAGCGATACGAGAATGGCAGTACGTGTGACCGGCGTGAATCCGATGCGTCGGACGGAGACCGTGTACGGGCCGCCGACTTCGAGTCCCTGCACGGAATAGCGGCCGCCCTCGCGTGTAGTGGCGTTGACCACCACCCCGGTTTGAGTGTTGGTAACTTGTATCTGCGCTGACAAAACGGGGGCACTGGACTGATCCGTGACCACCCCGCTGATAGAACCTGTAGTAACGTTCTGTGCATTGACGGTTCGCGTGCTTCCAAACAAACACGCTGTCGCCACGGCCAGGGACGCGATCAAACGACTCTTGAGCATGCAGTCTCTCAGATTGAGGAAGCATATATCTTACGATCAATCCGGCGTTTGGGGCAGTGGGAATTCGCAACCGATTTACAGCGACGTCGGTAGCGAGTTATCGAACGGCCGCACGGTTGATGACCGGGTAAAAGATCAGGCCCGAAAAGATCACGGCGAAGATCGCAAGCGTAGCTACTCGCGCGGACGGGTCTGCAAGCGCGCTGCCGAGCAGATACAGAATTGCCAGCACGAAAATGACTGGCGCCACGGGAAACCAGCGCGCCTTTACAGCGGGTCTATAGCCAACTTTTTTCCTCCTGAGCGGGAAAATCGCTGCCACCCCGAGCGCGTAGAAAGGGATGATCGCCGTCACAAATGTGTCCGCCAGTTGCTCGAAAGACCTCAACATCACAAATATGACGCCGAGGGCCGTGGCGAGTAGTATCGCTGCGCCGGGTGTCTGAAACCGCGGTTGGACTCGGCCCAACTGCCTGAACAAAAGGCCGTCCGTAGCCATCGCGAACAGGATTCGAGGTCCGGTGAGCATCGATCCGGCCAGGGTACCGAGGGCGGACAGCATGACGATGACGCCGACGGCCACGACCCCGGGCTCGCCAATGAGCTTCTGGGCGACGTCCGCTGCTACCAGTTTGGACTGTCGCATCTCACCGATCGACAAGACCGACAGGTATGCAATGTTGGCCAGCAGGTAAAGCGCGATTACGGCCAACGTGCCGTAGATCAGAACCTTCGGAAGATTCCGTTCCGGGTCGATCACTTCGCCGCCGACGAAACTGACATCCGCCCAGCCATCGTACACCCATAGAACAGAAGTGAGGGCAAGCGCGAAGGCGACGAAGCCGTAGCTCCCGGCAGGCGCCACCGGGGTAAAGTGTCCTCCCGTATGAGGCAGCGCGGCGAGAGCGATGATTTCGATCCCGAGCAAACCGGCGCACTTGAGGACTGTGAGCCAGTTCTGAACGAGCGTGCCCCACTTCACGCCGACGTAATTCAGGATGCCCATGATCGCGATTGAAATCGCCGCGATGTAGTGGACCCACTGATTGTATGGTGCTACCGACGGGTTGTTGCCGAGCGAGCGAAGCAGGTATTCGGCGAACGTAGTTGCAATCGCGCCGAGCGCCGCCGCGCGAATGATGACCAGCTCGGCCCATCCGAAAAGAAATGCAGGAATGCGACCCCAACCTTCTCTTATATAGACGTAGATACCACCTGTTTCGGGGTAGGCGCTGGCAATTTCAGCCAGAGTGAGTGCGCCACAGAGTGCCACGAGACCGCCGAAAACCCAGAGCGCGAGCATCGGCAGCGGCCCCGGAAGCCGGTCGGCGATGCCGGCTGGAGAGCGGAAAATTCCGGATCCGACAGTTGATCCGACCAGAACTGCAACGGCACTCCAGAGGCCGATTCGGCGCGGCAATGCGGAAGGCATCAACAACGGTACTGCAACGACGGTGGGATGGCGAGTAGCTTTACACTCTGAAATGGAGCTTCATCGCGCCCTGTTCTGGGCTTGTCTCGTTATTACGGTCGTCGCCGAGCTGCTGATCCTGCGGTCGGCGTTTTTTCCGCCGTCCGACATGGTGCCAGCTGAGAACATGCCACGGTCCCCACGCATCGTGGAGATGATCTGGGGAGTGCTCCCAGCGATTGCACTGGCGGCGATTTTCTGGGCCGCTTGGAGGTCGCTGTGAGCGAGCGGTTGGCTCGTTCGGACGCCACGCCCGGCCAGCTACTGGCTCTCCGGCGCCTCGGATATCTTGCGACAATCCTCGCCTTCGGGCAGATCATCTTCGGGGCGATTGTCCGGATCACGGGATCCGGGATGGGCTGTGGTGACCACTGGCCGACGTGTCAGGGGTATCTGTTCCCTCCCCTGCAGCGACCTGACCTCATCATCGAAGTGACGCACCGCTATCTCGCCGCGACCGTCACAATCGCAATACTCGCGCTTTTGGCGTTGGCGTACATCCGTCGAGCCGAGCCTGGAGTCGCCGGACGAGGAGGCGTGCTACGCTCGGCGATGCTCGCAGCGCTTCTGGTTGTCACCGCAGCGGTATTTGGCGGGATCACGGTGAAGCTGTCGCTGAATCCGTACGTGATAGTGACGCATCTCGCGATCGCGATGTCGCTTCTCGCGGTCCTTTCTGTCGCCGTGCTCCGCGCTGGCGGATGGGGATTCGATGGGATCAGCTCTGCGTCGGCGAAAACGTATCGAGGTGCGAGAGCGGCCGTGATTCTCGTGTTCATAATCCTGATATTCGGTGCTTTGACGGCTAACGTCGCCGGCGCGAATAACTCGTGTCAGGGCTTTCCGTGGTGTAGTTCCGTGCTCGTAACCGGCTCGCCGCTTTACATACAGGTGACGCACAGGGTTCTGGCGTTTCTACTTCTCTTCCACATGATCGTACTGCCCATAGCGATCCGTCGCCGACGGGAGTCGGTGCTGGTTCAGCAGGCGGCGTGGTTCGGGCTCGGAGCGGTGGTCCTGCAGATAGTTGTGGCGGCCGGCATGGTCGGGTTGCAATTGCCACCAGCATGGCGATCGCTCCACCAGGCGGTGGGTACGCTGGTGTGGTTATCTGTCTTCACTTTCGCGATACTCGCGCGCTACTCTCAGCCGAATCATCCGCGGATGGCTGACGTATGAGCACAGGTAACGACGTGAGCGTGGACTCAGTGCTGGCCTCCGAGGCACGACACTCGCTCACTGCAGATCTCATTGCGCTTACCAAGCCGCGGATCATCTCGCTGCTGCTCGTTACGACTGTGGCGGCCATGTACGTCGCGGGCACCCCAAGCTTTTCGCTTGTTGTCACGGTGTTCGTTGGCGGCTACCTGATGGCCGGCGGGGCACACGCGCTGAACATGTATCTGGATCAGGATATCGATGCGCACATGCCGAGGACGAAGTTGCGCCCGCTGCCCAGTGGCCGAATGTCACCGCGCGCGGTCCTCGCGTTCGGGGTTCTGCTTGCGACTGCCTCCACGTTTCTGCTGGCGCATTTCGCAAATGTGCTGACCGCGGCGCTGGCGCTGGTCGGCTTTTACGGATACGTCTTTCTCTACACGCGCTGGCTGAAGCGCAAAACTCCGCAGAACATTGTAATCGGAGGCGCGGCCGGGGCGATTCCGCCGTTGGTGGGTTATGCCGCGGTAAGCGGATCGCTGGACGTTACCGCATGGACACTATTCCTGATCATCTTCTACTGGACTCCGCCGCATTTCTGGGCACTCGCCTTGCTCAAGCAGCGTGATTACGGCGCGGCTGGCGTGCCCATGGCACCACTGATCTGGGGAGAGCGACACACACAGGATCAGATGCTCTGGTACCTCGGCATCATGATCGCGCTTTCGGTACTGCCGTTCTGCATCGGTTCGTTCGGACTATTCTATCTCATCAGCGCGCTCGTCGTCGCTACTCCGCTGCTGTACGGCGTGTTGAAGTTGCGGTTGCAACCGACCGACTCGACGAAAACCGCGCGCTTCGTGTTCATGTATTCTCTGCTATACCTCGCGCTGCTCTATGTCGCGATGGTCGTGGATCTGCACGCCTTCAGATAGTGTCCACTTCGACGCGAACTTCCCCGGGAGTCAACGGTACAACGGGGAAGGAGCGTGCCCGGGTCTCCCCGAAGGCGCTAGCCCGTTTATTCCCCAGAGTAAAGCCGTATCTCGGGCATCTGGCAATTGCAACGATCTGTCTCCTTGCAGCGAGCGCAGCCGGGCTCGCATTTCCTGCAATCGTTGCGGTGCTTCTCGACACAGCATTCCAGCACGGCAATGCGACGCTGCTCAACGAGATCACCCTTGGGCTGCTGTTGTTGTTTGCAGTGCAAGCCGCTCTGAACATGGTCCAGGTTTATCTCCTGACCGCGACATCAGAGCGCGTCATCGCGAAGTTGCGCACTGATCTTTTCGGGCATCTTGTTCATCTTTCGCCGGGCTTCTTCACGGATCGACGCACCGGTGAACTGACAAGCCGGCTGGGTTCCGACACGAGTGTGCTGCAAACCGTGCTGAGCACGAACCTGTCCGAGTTCACGCGCCAGTCGATCTTTCTTATTGGTGCGCTGGTAATGCTCACAATCAAACAGCCGGCGCTCACTGGAACAACTCTGGCTGTGGCCCCGCTGGTGGTTGGCGCTGCGTTCCTCTTCGGGAGAATGTTGCGTCGTGCGAGTACGGGCGTACAGGACATGATTGCCGAGGCCTCGGGTACCGCTGACGAGGCGTTCGCACAAATCCGGATGGTGCAGAGCTTCACGGCTGAAAAAGAAGAGAGCCGCAAGTATGATCTGCACCTGTTCGATGTCGTGCGAGCTGCCGTGGCTCGTGCCAAGATTCGCGGCGTATTTTTCGGTGCACTGACGTTCTTCGGATTCAGCGGAGTGGTTGTAGTGTTGTGGGAAGGTGGCAGGCTTGTGCTGGCCGGAGAGTTGACTGCCGGCGCACTTGTTTCGTTCCTGCTGTACGCCATGTACGTCGCCGGCGCAATCGCATCGCTCGCTTCACTATTCGGGGCGTATCAGGAAGCTACTGGAGCTGCGCAGCGCATATTTGAGCTGCTCGATACTACGCCAACAGTTGTTGACCCGCCGAATCCGGTTGCGCTTCCGCGCCCCCGGCGCGGCGCAGTGTCGATGGAGCATGTTTACTTCAAATATCAGCCGGACCTGCCCGACGCGCTACACGATGTATCGTTGCAAATCGACTCCGGGGAGATCGTTGCGCTGGTCGGGCCCAGCGGTGCTGGCAAGACTACGATCGCGTCGCTGCTCCCGCGATTCTGGGACGTGACTGGCGGTCGGATTACGTTCGACGGAACCGATGTTCGCGACCTGTCACTGCGCGATCTGCGCGAGTCGATTGGTGTTGTGCCGCAGGAACCAACGCTGTTCAGCGGTACCGTACGCGAGAACATCGCATACGCGATTGCGGGTACATCGGAATCAGTCTCCGACGATGCAATAGAATCAGCGGGACGCGCGGCGAACGCGCACGAATTCATCGTGACGCTGCCACAGGGCTACGACACTCCGGTAGGTGAACGCGGAGTAAAGCTTTCGGGTGGCCAGCGCCAGCGTCTGGCAATAGCCCGCGTGTTTCTCAAGAATCCAGCTTTAGTGATTCTTGACGAGGCGACGTCGAGCCTCGACTCCGAGAGCGAACGGCTTGTCGAGGAAGCAATGGAAGAGCTGCTGCGCGGCCGGTCGACTCTGATTATCGCACACCGATTATCAACTGTGCTGCGCGCCGATCGCGTTGTTGTGCTGGAACATGGGCGAGTTGTCGAAACCGGCCGGCACGCGGATTTGCTCGACGCCGAAGGAACTTACGCCAAACTGTACCGCGGACAGTTTCGTCCCGGCGACCGGGTGGCGCTGGAGCAGATCTGAAGAGGCCGATATCGCGCCAAAAAAAAATGCGCGAGGTTCGACGCGGTTAGTGAAACTCCAGGTTGGCGGTCGCGGTCCCGTTTGACGTGACGGTCACCGTTCCGTCGGCAGTTCCGAGCATGGGGTGCCACACGCGAATGTGGTGAAGCCCCGGGGGGACGCCGTCGATGCTGAAGTTCCCTTTGGAGTCCGTCATCGCAAAGTAGGGTTGATCCAGCACCACAACCCATGCACGAGACATCGGTCGACTCTCAACCGAAAATTCGAGTACATGCGGCGTGCGCAGCAGCTTGTCGTACGGAATGACCTGACCATCGTCTGTGAAGGGCGCGAGAGACAGCGTATCGCCGGTCGAGACTTCCGTGATAAAGGCGCGCTCGGCCAGTGGATCGTAGTTCACGACGTTGAGCGCGCCCCCGGCAACGACAACTTGCACCTGCGGATCCCACGCGCAGTTGTTGTTCGTGAGCTGGAATCGACGGTTCAGAGGAAGCACTTTGCCCTGTCGCAAATCTGTGAGCCAGACGACTGCGCCAGTCAGGTTGCCATTGCTTCGTGAAAGAAGACTCAAGTTCAAAGGCTTGCCGCAACCGTTCTGATCGGCCGGAATCTGAATCACGGTGTCGGTAGCCGGAGTCCCCGTAAACCGAACAGTTCCAGTGATCTGGCCCGGGTTGGCTACCTCGACCCCTCTGTACGCAATCGAAGACGGAATTACAACCTGGGCGCGTCTGGCTGCGCCAACCGTGTCGCCAATAGCCTGAGCGGAACTCTTGTCACGCCCGGAGCAAGCGGCCGCAAGCGCCAGGGTGAAGATGAGGGTCGGATGTCTGAAAAGGTGCATTCGAGCGGATTGCAGTGCTAAAGGAGTGGAGACTGCTAATTTATGCAGCGTGAGAGTAAGAATCACGCGGACACGTGGAATCGAAATTCTTGGGATGTTCGCGGTCTCGGCGTTGGCCGCGGCCGTCGGATGCGCCTCGGTTCGTGGTAGACCTGCTGTCTCGAGTTCGGAATTCTGGGGATTCACAGCGCCGTGGGATCCACGCAGCGAGGCCAGTGCTCGCACGCACGACGCGCAACTCGATGTTATTGTCTCCGGATTCATCACGCTGGATAGCGCAACGTTCCAGCCACTGGAACTGTTCGGTGACCCACTGGTCAGGAGTAACCCGGAGAATCGCCGGCGAATGGCTCTGCTGACATCCTACGAAGGGAACCGATTCCATCCTGAGACCATCCGCGCGCTTGCAAGCGACGCGACTGCGCTTGGACAGACGGCACATCAAGCGGCGACAATGATGGGAGAGGCAGGTTACCAAGGACTGATTCTCGATTTTGAAGGACTCACCCCCGATGACCTGCGCGCCCTCCTCGCTGTCAGTTCCGCGTTTGTGGATTCGGCTCGTGCGCACGGAGTATCCCCTGGCGGCATGGCGATTCCAGCCACGGACACGGCGGCGTATCCCGGGCGACCGCTGCTCTCCGCCGTCGATTTTCTGGTCGTCATGCTGTACGATGAGCACTGGGCAACATCGACGCCGGGTCCGATCGCATCGCCGGACTGGGTAACACGCGCCATCGGGCTTCGTGCCGCAGATATCGGGAGCTCGCGCGTCGTGGCAGCCTTCCCAACCTACGGGTATCAGTGGCGCTCAGACAGCGCCACTGCAGTGGTGTCGTTTGCCCAATCGGAGCAATTGGCGCAGAACGCGCACGTACCGCTGCAGCGTGACCCATCGTCGAACACACTGAATGCGACCGCCGCCGGATGGAGCATCTGGGTAAGCGATGCGGTTCTTCTCGATTCGCTGGTCCGCGACGCACGCCGGGCGGGGATTACCAGGATCGCGCTGTGGCGACTCGGCCTCGAAGATCCTCGTATCTGGACAGACGTCGCGCGATGAGTCGTGCAGTAATCGGCACTCGAGCCGTCAGACGATAAGCAGGTCCTGTTGGATGGTTGTGGGCGTGATCAGTACCGAACCATCCTGTATGAAACCGTTCACCTCGCTCCGCATGCCGACCTGATCCGGGATGTAGATCCCGGGCTCGATTGAAAATGCAATCCCGGGCAGCAAAGTACGGACATCGCGGGACTCGAGGTTGTCGATGTTTGGTCCGGAACCGTGAATTTCCCGCGAATCGATCGAGTGACCGGTTCGGTGAGTGAAGTACTGTCCGAAGCCGCGTTCCGTGATGTAGTTCCGGGCGGCGTCATCTGCCTGCCCGCCAGTCACCGGCTTGCCGGATTCCACGTGATCGCGCAGAACTTTTATCGCAGCATCACGAGCACCACGCACCGTTTCCCAGATCACGACGTTTTCGGCGCTCGCAGGACCGAGCGACCCCATCCAGGTCTGATCGGCGAAGACACCGCCTGGTTCATGCGCCCAAAGATCGATAAGGATGATGTCACCGTCATTGATCAAGGCAGATGCTTCCTTCGTCGGTTCGTAGTGCGGGTTCGCCGCGTTCAGACCCACGGACACATTCGGCCCGTGATCCGTGAGAAGATTGGCTTCCGCGAATTCTTCGCGCATGAGCATCATCAACTCATACTCGCTGATTGGCTTGCCGGCCCGTGCGCGTTCGCCGGCCAGCGCCATCGCGTTCCGCGCAATTCTCGCCAGGTGCTCTGCGGCACGCTTGTGCGACGCAAGGTTGTCCGGCGTCCAGACGGCATAAATGCGCGTTACGAGATCGGCGGATGTCACGACTTTGGCTCCAGCATCGCGAACCATTTCCACCACGCCAGCCGGGACGCGGTCGAGGTATGGAACAGCATCGCCAGGTGAGTATTCCATCGCCACAGTCTTGCCGCGTACGGCGTCGGCAAGATACTTCTCTAGATCGCGCCAACTGCTGTAAACGCGCTTTGGCCAATCGGATGGCCATCCTTCCCATGGGCCTTGCTCGATCGCATGCGTGATGGCGACCGGATTGCCCTCGCGCGGTATGTAGCAGAAGTATCTGCGTGTTACCATGCCAGAAATTCCAACGACGCCAGCGGCGATCGGGTTTATGCCGTGGAAGTCGTAGAGCAACCAACCGTCAGCGCCGGCATCAACGATAGCGCGTCGAATTCCGCCAAGTTCAGAAGGAGAGAGCATGATCAGCCAGCCTTCGTTCAGGTAAGAGTAAGGAGAGACAGCAGTTCATTGAGCGCCGCGTCGTAGTATTCGCGACCCGGCTCCGTAGCGCCAGCAGAAACTGGTGCATCGGGCGGGACATCCATCTGAAGCATTGTCCCGGAGCGCTTGAGGGCAGCTCCAAAGTATCTAAGGAGCAGCTTTTTGGCCTGACGACGCGCAATCGGGCGCGCGACAATTCGCGGCAGGTAATTCACGCTTCCGCGTTTGATTGACGAGAGTCTGCCGTAAGCAGTCCGCGCGGTCGCGATTCCAGCGTTTCGGAAGAGTTCTATGGCATCGGGCCGTCGAGCTATGAGTCTTGAGAGTGCGACGACCTCATCCTCCTGAATCGGGTGTCCGCGCTTCGCGGCCTCGTTGTACCGGCGAATTTGTGCATACACCGTATCAGTCGTCCCCAGTCGCTTGTTAATGAACTCGGGCGCATATTCCGCGTCGCCGGCGCCATCGAGACGATCCGCCTCTCGCACGGCTTCCAGGAGGGAAAGTGGTACGAGCGGGTCAACTGACATTGAATTAGCGGGCGACATTGTAGACCGCCAAGTTAACGCGTACGGATGATCGATTCAATTTTTGCAGCGAAAACAACGGCGATAGTAGCCGAGCGCGCGGTGGCCGGGCTGGTGCTGTCGGCCGCAGTTGCCGGCATTGCGTGGCGGTCGGGCTCGTTGAGCAGAAATGGAATGCTCGCTGCGGCCGCGTGCGGGACGCTGTGCGTCGCAGCGGGCTGGGGCTGGGGGTCGGTCCTCATATTGTACTTTCTCGCCGCCAGTGCGCTTTCCAGGGTTGGCAGCGAGGCAAAGGACGATCGCACACGAGCTGTAGTAGCGAAGGGGGGAGCGCGCGATGCAATCCAGGTATTGGCCAACGGCGGAGTGTACTCAGCGCTCGCGGTCTTCGCGGCGAACGCCGGAACTCCCATGTTGACGTGGGGCGCCATCGCGGCCCTGGCGGCCGCGTCCTCGGATACGTGGGCCACCGAGATCGGTGTTGGGCTGGGTGGGACACCGCGCTCCATTGTCAAATGGACGTACGTTCGTCCGGGAGAGTCAGGAGGAATCACCGGGGCCGGTCTCGTTGGCTCCGCGGCGGGTGCGGCCTGGATCGGGCTTATCGCGATTGTCGCTGGTTTCCCGCGCGGCGTGGCGATCGCAGCACTCTTCGCTGGAATCGGTGGATCGCTCGTGGATTCTGTGCTTGGCGCTACACTCCAGGAGCGGCGACGGTGCGGTGTGTGCAATGAGCCAACCGAGCGCATTGTTCACGTGTGCGGATCGACCACTCACCGCGTTGGCGGAATCGCCGGCCTCAACAATGATGCAGTGAATCTTCTCTCGACAGTCGCGGGACTACTTTTGGGTATAATGGCCTTTTTGCTTGTCCAGCTTTGGAGCGCGATTGGTCGATAGGGCCGCGGTAACGCGCAAGACGCAGGTCATAGTCGTCGGTGCCGGACCGGGCGGATCTTCTACCGCGTGGCATCTTGCGACACTCGGAATCGACGTTGTGCTGCTGGATCGCGCGGCATTTCCACGCGACAAGGTATGCGCAGAGTACCTGAGTCCGCAGGCGTCCCGAATTCTCGCGAGCATGGGTGCAATGGACGAGATTGACGCGTCGAATCCAGCCCACCTTACGGGAATGCGAGTCCGCGCGCCGAATGGCCTTGAGATTCACGGGAGTTTCGTGGCGCGACACGGCTATCGTGCGTTCAGGGATCGAGGCATCGCAGTGCGTCGATCGATCCTGGATGCAATCCTTGTACAGCGTGCACAGTCGGCGGGCGCGCAGCTGCTGGAGCGGGCGCGCGTGACAGACGTACTTCGTGCGCCGTCCGGCGCCGTGTGCGGCGTTTCTTTTCTAACCGGGGAAGGCGAGCGACGCGAGATACTTGCGCCACTGGTGATCGGGGCGGACGGGCTCCGGTCCGTCATTGGCCGACGACTCGGACTCACGCGGGTGTCACGCATCCCTCGACGGATGGCCTTCGTGGCGCATTTCCGGAATGTCCCCGGCGTGACGGAAGTGGGCGAAATGCATGTAGAGCGCGATGGGTACGTGGGAATTGCCGACGTTGGCGGGGGGCTGACCAACGTTGCGCTTGTGGTAACCGCGCGGGTGGCACGGGCTGCAGCATGCGACCCCAACGCGATGCTGGACGACTGGCTCGCACGCCATCCGCATCTTGCGGATCGATTTGGTAAAGCTGAACGGATTGAACCGGTTCGTGCGACTGGACCATTCGCATCCGCGACGCGGCGAGCCTGGGCACACGGAGCAGCATTGGTAGGCGACGCGGCCGATTTCTTCGATCCGTTCACCGGAGAAGGTGTGTATTCGGCGCTACGGGGCGGCGAACTGCTCGCGCCATTTGCCGCTGAGGCAGTACTGAACCCGGGAACTGAGTTCCGAGCACTCGCGCAATACGAACGGGCGCGCCGAGCAGAATTCACGGGCAAGTGGATCGTAGAGCGCTTGATTTCCGGCACGATTGCCGTGCCGGGGCTCATCAACCATGCGGCGCGTGCGCTGTCGAGACGCAAGGAGATGGCTGATCTGCTCGTGGGCGTGGCCGGTGATTTCGTGCCAGCCAGCCAAGTCCTGAGAGTCGGCTACTTCGCGCGGCTGTTACTCTTCGGGGTATGAGCCTCGAACCGGATGCATTCCGCGCCGTCATGGGACGCTTTGCGTGTGGTGTCACCGTCGTGACAGTTACCGATGAAGCCGGTGCAGACCACGGTATGACGGTGAGCGCGTTCGCCTCCGTCTCGCTTGAACCTCCCCTGATCCTCGTCTGCATTGACCGGACCGCCTCGATGCACGACGTGGTCACGAACGCCGAATATTTCGCGGTCAATATCCTTGCTGCGACCCAGGAATCACTGGCGCGCCGTTTTGCGGATACCGGAGCGCAGAAGTTCGAAGGTGTCGGTTACTCACGCGGAGAGACGGGCGCACCGATCCTGAATGATGTACTCGCGCACATCGAATGCAAACGCGTGTCGTCCACAGAAACCGGCGACCATGCACTCATAATCGCCGAGACCATTGCTGCGTCGGTGCGTGATGTTCGGCCGTTGCTGTATTATCGTGGTGGGTTTGCGCAACTGGAGCGATAGAAGCGGGCGTGCATGGTTGATTTCCTGATACCGCGTCGAAGGTATGACAGCGAGTTGCTCGACTCTCCGGGGCACGACGATGAGTTGGTACTTCGGACGGTACGCGATCTGAAGCGATCGAACATCGTGCTTCGCGGGGCGCATGCCGCACTTGCGGAGCTCGAACCATACCTGGCGCAGCTACCCGCGCACGCGACGCTACTCGATGTGGGAACAGGATTCGGCGACTTACCGCTCGCGGCGGCGCATCGCGCTGAGCGGCACCGGATAACTCTCACAACAATTGGCCTCGACGCGAACCCGGCGATCGCTCGTGGAGCGTCGAGCTGTGTGTCACACATCGTCTGTGCAAGTGGACTTTCCCTACCCTTCCCGTCGGCGAGTATCGACCTCGTGATGTGCTCGCAGACCTTGCATCATTTTCGCGGAGATGCCGAAACGACCCTGCTCCGCGAAATGAATCGCGTCGCGAAGGTTGCGGTCGTGGTGAGCGATCTGCGACGCAGTTGGATCGCGGCCGGTGGGTTCTGGCTTGCATCGTATCCACTGGGGTTTCATCGAGTCACAAGACATGACGGGGTCGTGTCAGTGCTGCGCGGCTACACGCGGGACGAATTGTCGACTGCAGTTTTTTCGGCGGTTGGATTGCGGCCAGTCGTGCAGCAACGGCTCGGTTTTCGGATCACGACGAGTTGGTCACCTGAGCGGGCCACCTCATGAATGAGCCGATTGATCTGGGCGCGATGCCAACCGACGTATCGATGCGCGTTCTGGATGAGCTAGTCGTCCGCGCGCCGATTGGCCGGATCTTTGCGCTTGCGCGGGATGTAGAACGCTGGCCAACGCATCTCAGCCACTATCGCTACGTGCGATTCAGCAAACTTGGCGCGGATGGCGGCGGAGTTGTTGAGATGTCCGCGAACAGAGTATTTGGCGTACTCGACTGGCCAACGTGGTGGCGATCGGAAATGCAGGTGAGCGAAGATACGCCGTCGGTACGGTACAGACACATTGCTGGAATCACGAAAGGAATGGACGTCGAGTGGAGTTTTGAATCCACTGCGGCGGGGACGCATGTCCGGGTCCTGCACGTGTGGAATGGACCGGGGTGGCCGCTGATTGGCGAAATGGCGGCGACAACAATCATCGGGCCCGTATTCGTGCACGGCATCGCGTCGCGCACTCTTGCTGGATTGGCACGTGTGGCGGAGGCCGAATGAAGGGCAGGCGAAGAGTAGTAATTACGGGGATCGGAGCAATTACTCCAATTGGATCTACGAAGGACGAGATGTGGGAGGGCATATTGCGCGAGCGGTCGGCTGTTCGATCCCTGACACGGTTTGATCCGTCGATCTTTCGCAGTCACAACGCTGCTGAGGTAGCTGACTTCGATCCCAACGATTTCATCGACAGCAAGCGTGCGCGCAGGCTTGACCGTTTCGGCCAGTTTTCCGTCGCGGCCGCGCGGCAGGCACTCACGGATTCGGAGATCGATCTGGCTACCGAAGATCGCGAGCGCATCGGTGCTATGATGGGAACGGCGCTCGGCGGTGTTGGTTACGCCGAGGAACAGTTGAGCGTTTTTCTGCGCGAAGGACTGCGCGCTGTCGACGCGACGCTCGCGCTTGCGGTTTTTGGCGGCGCGGCGAGTTGCAACATCGCGATTGAGATGGGGGTGTCTGGACCGAACTCGACGAATGCGATGAGTTGCGCGTCTGGCGCGATGGCGATTGGCGAAGCGTTTCGTCAGGTGCGCGATGGCTATGCGGATGTCATGATCGCCGGGGGCGCCGAGGCGCCGTTGGCACCGTTGTGCTACGGCGCATTTGCGTTGATCCGGGCCATGTCAACGCGGAATGACGACCCGGAGCACGCGTCGCGGCCGTTCGACAACGATCGCGACGGCTTCGTCATGGGCGAAGGGACTGCCGTGCTGATACTCGAGGAATACGATCGTGCCGTAGCGCGGGGCGCGCGGATATACGCGGAGCTCTGTGGCTACGGAACGAGCAACGATGCGCACCACATGACTGCACCGCTTCCGGATGGAAAACAGGCTGCGCGTGCCATGCAGATGGCGTTGGACGATGCCAACGTAACTGCGTCCGAGATCGGTTACATCAATGCGCATGGGAGTTCGACTCCCCTGAACGATCCAACTGAGACTCTGGCGATCAAGCGGGTCTTTGGAGACTCGGCGTCCACGGTCAAGGCCAGCGGGACCAAGGGTTACTACGGCCACGCGCTTGGCGCATCCGGAGCGATCGAGGCGGCGATATGCGCACTGGCGATAGACCGGGAATGGCTTCCGCCAACGGTGAACCTTACCGATCGGGATCCGGAGTGCGATCTTAGCTACATCACCGGACGCGGGCAGTCGGATCGGGTGGAGCATGTGCTCAGCAACTCGTTCGGATTTGGCGGGATCAACGCCGCCCTCGTCTTTCGCCGGGTAGTGTAGCGGAGTAAGCGAAACGCCGCGCCTCCACCCGGTTCAAACCAGGATTATCCACGGAGTAACGCATGCGCGATTCGCTACGCCATTTTGTTTCGGAGTTCATCGGTACATTCGCACTGGTGTTTGTGGGAAGCGCGGCGATCATGGCCGCAGCACAGTCAAACAGCCCGTATGCATTGTTACAGGTGGCTCTGGCGCACGGTCTGGTGCTCGCGATCTTCGTGACAGCACTGATGCGTATCTCGGGGCATTTCAACCCGGCAATCACGCTGGGCTTTGTCGCTGCCCGGCGAATCGATCCGATGATGGCAGGCATCTACATTGTGGCGCAGCTACTCGGTGCTGTCGCCGCGGCGTACATACTGAAGGGGACGTTCCCCGATGCGGTCGTGCTCGCAACACGTGACGGCGGGCAGGCTATCTCGCTCGATGTGACCGCGTCGCAGGCATGGGTACTCGAAGCTATCGCGACGTTCTTCCTGACATTCAGCGTGTTCGCGACCGCAGTCGACCAGAAGTCCCCGAAGGTGGGCGGATTCGCGATCGGATTGGTAGTCACCGTCGATATTCTCGCAATCGGACCGCTCACAGGGGCATCGATGAACCCGGCGCGCTCGTTCGGGCCAGCGATGGCATCAGGCATCTACGAGGGTCAATTCATCTACTGGACAGCACCAATAATCGGATCCATCATCGCGGCTGTCCTTTACGATCAGCTCTTCATCCGGCGGGAACGAGAGCCGGTGGAACACGGCGCAATTGAGACGTGATCAACACACGATCAACGCCAAGCTACACGTAAAGAAGGCCTGCTCCTCCAAAGAGGGGCAGGCCTTTTTCTTCCCGGGTGCGGTTACGATGCCCTGAGGGCGCCAAGGACAACTGGAAGTGAGCCGATCACCCAGACAAGTACACCTGCCATCGCCGCGCGCGACTTGGGAATCCTGGCAACGACCGCGAGGCCAATGGCGAGAAGCACAGTCGCCCAGATGGTGAATAGATCGAATCGGGACAGCAGACCGAGCATCACGGGAGATGCTGTGTCCGGATTCAGGAAGCGAGCGGGGCTCAGCGATATGCTGGCCATCCCGTTGATTTTGGACGGATCCAGAAGAAAGGCCTGAATCAATCGCAGAATGGCATCGAGGACTCGCGGAAAGGCAGCGTAGGTGGCAATCATGCAAGCCTGGCCGATGTCTTCCTTGGCGGAAAAGAATTTTCCGACGACCCAGAGGATGACTCCGACGATCAACGGCATCACGAAGGTCGCAAATCCCGCGATGACTGGGGTGAATTTCGCGAACAGTGCCGTCGATCCCGAGATCTGGTCAGCGGTGAGGTTCGGGTTCTTTTTGGCGGCGGCAGCCATGCCCCGCGCGATATCCGACTGGATGACCGACTGCATCGCCGAGCTGCCGACCACTGTGATGGCCACCACGATGATGGTCAGGATAATCAGCGGCAGGAAGAAGCCATAGTTGCGCCGACGTTCGAACACCTCACTGGGCGAGACGAAAATATCTATGAAGTCTTCCCACAGGCCGGCCGGTTTTGCCGAAGCGGGCGGGACGGCGGTCGAACCGAAATCGTCGGGAGCGGTCATTGAAGTCGGGTTGAGGTCAGCTTTACGTTGCACCCGGACCTGTTATCACGCTAGGGGTGGACTTTCGCCAAGCCTGCAGCCAGAATGTGACCGATATGCGCTCTCGTGGGTTATCGTAGCATGGGGATCTCCGACGCGGCGGTAGTCAGCCGAATTCGTGAGGGAGAGCGCGATGCGTTCGCCCTCCTTTTCGAGCGATATCACGAGCGCTGCGCCCGGCTCGCGATGCGCCTGCTCGGCGATCCTGACGACGCCGCTGATGCCGTGCAGGATGCATTCATCCGTGCCTATCTGTCGCTAGACAGCTACCAGGAGCGAGACCGATTTGGCTCATGGCTCATGTGCATCGTCGCGAATAGGTGCCGCTCCGCGACAGACGCGGCACGGCGACGCGGCACAGTTGCCAGTGAATGGGTACGGGCGCACACCGATCCTGGCCACGGCGGCAATGTATCGCGCGAGGGCGACCACGCACTCGCCCAACAACTAAGTGACGCTCTGGGAACCCTGCCCGATGCCACGAGGAGCGTCGTACTCCGGAAGTACAGCGACGGCCTGAGTTACGAAGAGATTTCGGCGGATACTGGAATCGCGGTATCTGCACTCAAGATGCGCGTCGCCCGCGGGTCCGCACAGCTCAGAAGGACGTTGATCGGTGCAGGAGTCACGGTCGCGGCTATCGCACTGATCATGATGACGCATTCACGCGAAGCAAACAAGCCGCGCGCTGCGACGGTAATTGCCTGCGACACACTTCGAGCGATCATGCGCGACACTATTGGCGCTGCGACGCGCGACTCACTCCTGCCGCCTGGTCGCTGCGACGACAGCCCCGCGTTGCGCCATGAGCCAGCTACCGCCGCGACGCGCGAATCAGAGTCCAAACCGGAATACTAGATGACCAATCCAAGTGAAACGGGGTCGCAGCAGACGCCCCCGTACGCCTGGGGCGCGTTCGCAGCAGTGTGCGTCTTCGCGCTTTACCTGGCAACATTGTCACCAACCACAGCGCTGTGGGATACGAGCGAGTACATCGCAGCCGCAAAAGTCCTGGGATTACCGCACCCGCCTGGGAACCCGCTGTTCGTCATGCTGGCACACGCATTTGGCTTGCTCCCGATTCCAGTCTCATACGCGGCGAGAATCAACATCCTGGCTGCGCTCTGCAGCGCGGTCGCCGCTGGCGTATGGTTCCTCCTGATGGATCACGTACTCGCGCGCGGTGGAGTTTCCACGTGGCGACGCAGAGCCTGCGCTGCGGCCGGTGTAGTGATCGGCGCGACGGCGTTTACCGTTTGGAACCAATCCGTAGTGAATGAGAAGGTGTACACGATTTCGCTCGCGCTTTTTGCCGCAATCACTCTCCTCATGCTACGCTGGCTGGATGGTGATGGCATAAAACGAAATGACGCCAAACTTGTGGCCATCGGGTTTCTGCTCGGCGCTGGTTACACCGTTCACCCGGCTGGACTTCTACCGGGACTCGCTGTCGTCGTAACAGTTGCCACGCAGGACTGGCGAAAGTTCCTCCAGCCAAGGCTCGTGCTCTCTGTACTTGGCGCATTCATCCTAGGCCTCACGCCATTCATATTCGAGCCAATCCGAGCGGCGCATTGGCCAGCGATGAATGAAGGCGCGCCAACCGGATGCGAAAATGGGCTCGGGTGGTCGTGCACGTTCAGTGAAACTACGTACACACGCCTTTCTGACAATATCAACCGCACTCAGTATGGCAAACCATCGGTGACGGATCGGCAGGTCTCATTTGGCGCACAGCTTGACATGTGGTGGCTGTACTTCAAGTGGCAGTGGTTGCGCGACCCGCATGGTGACGTGCCGTACGTGCAGTTGCTACTCGCCCTTCTGATATTCGCCCTCGGCGCGTATGGCGCGACCGTACACTGGCGATGGGATCGGCCGTCGTGTATCTACTGGGCGACCTTCATGTTCACGCTGACGGTTCTTCTGGTGTACTACATGAATTTCAAGTACGGCTATTCGCAGGCGCCCGACCTTGGGAATAGCGTGCCACGTGAAGTACGCGATCGCGACTACTTCTATCTGTGGAGTTTCAGCGCGTGGGGTGTCTGGGTGGCAGCAGCACTCGGAGCGATCTGGAAACGAAGCCGCTATGGAGCAGGGCTGCTTGCAATTGCAGCGGTACCTCTCATTGGCAATTGGAGCGCTGCATCGCGGCGTAATGACACGGTCGCGCGCGATTGGGCCGTCGACATATTGAATTCAGTGGAGCCGTATGGCGTCCTCGTCACCGGCGGTGACAACGATACGTTTCCATTGTGGTATGCACAGTATGTGGAGGGCGTGCGGACCGACGTTACGGTTATCATCGATCAGTATCTAGGGATGGACTGGTTCGTGCATCAACTGCTGCGCACGCCCGTGCATAAGTATGACGCTGCAGCCGGTCCGGCAATCTATCGCAGTGGCACGTGGACTCCGCCGGCACATCCGCTATTTCGGATCACAGCGGCGCAGTCGGATTCTCTGCCCGATATTGTGGAGTTGCGCGAGCCGCAGGTTTTCAGTGCGGGTGCGATCGAAGGTCATCTGGCACCGGGATACATCGAACGCAAGGAAATACTCGTATTGCGACTGATCACGGATGCACTACCCGAGCGACCGTTGTATTTCACTATGGGGACACCATATCCCAAGCGCTTTGGTATCGAGCGATACATGGTTACCGAGGGCCTCGTAGAACGCGTCATGCCTGCTCCAACCGCTGATTCAACCGGCCGCGCGCTTAATGTGTCGCGGAGTGAAGCACTCTGGAAAATCTACGGTGGTCCCTCGGCCATTGTGCGTCGCGGAGACTGGATTGATCGTGCGTCGCTCGCCACGCCGATCGATTACACGTTGCTGGGCATCAGCCTGAGCGATGCGCTGGACAGTGAGGGGAAGAAATCGGAAGCCGAAGCGATTCGAAATCAGTCTGTTGCGGTTATCCGAGCGGCACGTATGGAGGAACTGTTTGGAATGACAGCCGTCAAGAAGTAACCAATCTGCCCGCTCAAGGCCCGACGTGCATGTACTTCTGGTCATAGCGCACAATTGATTCCTGAATAACCTGCTTCGCGGAGTCACTTCCTTCCCAGCCCTGGATTTCCACACGCCGACCTTCAAGATCCTTGTATATCAGAAAGAAGTGCTCGATTTCCTTCAGATAATGCTGCGGGAATGATGCGATGTCGTAGTATTCCTCGTACCGAGGATCATTCCACGGCACAGCGAATATCTTGTCGTCCGGCTCGCCACGATCGAGCATCTTGAGTACACCGATCGGGCGGACGTCAATCTGGCAACCGGTGAAGGTTGCCTCCTCGACGTGGACGAGCACGTCGAGTGGATCGTTATCCTCGTGCAACGTCCGGGGAATGAGCCCATATTCGCCGGGATACGAAACGGCAGAGTACAACACACGGTCAAGCCGGAACAGACCAGTCGCCTTGTCCAGCTCGTATTTATTCCGGCTCCCGCTCGGGATCTCCACGACAGCGGTGACCTGTTCGGGTGGGCTCGCGCCGGGTTGAAGGTCGTGCCATGGGTGAATCATGGATCAAAGATAACACCCACTATCAGAGTCCCCTGATGCGCCCCGCTCTATACGACGGTCGGCGCCTCGTCCAGCTCATGCGCGGCCGGTGGTCGAATGCGGTAGTCCCTTCCGCGGATGAGCACGAGCAAGCTCGGAACCATGTACAGCGTTATCGGCGTCGACAGCGCGAGACCGCCGATAACTGCAAGTGCCAGCGGCCGTTGAAGCTCGCTACCAGCCCCCAGGCCGAGAGCGAGTGGGAGCAGTCCGAATAGTGTGCACAGGGTGGTCATCAGGATGGGCCGCAACCGAGTTCGTGCAGCATCACGAAGTCCGATTTCAAGCGGAACGTTGTCGTGGACCATTCTGTAACGCGTGAAGTCAAGTAGAATAATGCCATTCTTGACGATCAGACCGACGAGCAGAATCAGCCCCATGAATGACGACACATTCAACTGTGTGCCTGTTATCAGTAGCAGCACGACCGCACCAACAAATGAAATGGGAGCGACGATCAGTACAACGAGGGGTTCGACGAATGACTGGAACTGTACTACCATCACAGCCGTCACACTGAGCGCCGCGAGCAAAAGGACGAGTAGCAGGGCATGGAACGCCTCCTGTTGACCCGCGTACTGGCCTCCGATTTCAACGCGGATACCGGCTGGCGCGGGATGGGACGCAAGCACACTCTTCACATCGGTCATGACCCCGCTGAGCGCGCGACCACTTACGTCTGTCGTGATTGCAATCATCTGCTGCTGATTCTCTCGATCGAGCTCCGCGCGTGTTTCGGTAGGCGTCAGCGTGGCGACCGCGGACAGCGGAACGGCGCTGCGATTGGTCGACGTCACAAGGGGGAGATCACCGAGCCTGTTGGCATC
>JBDTAW010000038.1:0-5668 GCA_039924445.1 Gemmatimonadaceae bacterium | reverse complement strand
GTAACGTTCAACATCTCGCCTGCCATGGCCTTGGAGAGGCCGTAGATGCGGGCGATACCGTCTTTCACTTCGAGAACCGTGCCTACTTCCTCAACATTCAGGTCATTGAGGTCTGCGGCTTCGATCTCACGGAGGAGGATGTCCTTGATTTCGCCAGGACGGAGCGCGGTGTCAGTCGCCATGTTTTGAGCGGGAATTTTATGCTTGGGGAGAGCTTGTGAAACTTATCACAAGCCCTCTTTTCCTGCAACGCGGCTCCTGGTCCGGCCCTGAACAAACCGATCAATGAGGTCCACGGCCCTGAGTCCAGGCAGGGAGGCAGGCCGAGTACTGGCTATCCGCTGAGTGGTCACCGCAAGGTGGGACGAGGAGGCAAAACCCAGCACGGCAGCGACGTCCCGGACGTCGTATCCCGGATTCTTGGACAGCTCGGCCGCCGAAATCAGCCGAACGAGGTCAATTACCCGCTTGAGATTGGCCCCATGGTCGCGCGCGAAGTTCCGGCTGAGGTGCTCTCGGGTTACGCCCATGGCACCAGCCAGGGTCGTTGTCGTGACGGGTCGCCCAGCGTGCTGGACGATCGCATTCCAGGTCTTCCGCTGAGTCTCACTCGTCAGGCCAAGGGCATCAGGCGCGTCGGCCAGAGCCCGGGCAAAGCGACTGGAATAGCAGTGCGGAGCAACCAGGTCGCGGGCAGTCGATTCATCGACTTGCTCGCACAGGACGTCCGCAAAACCGTATGATGCAGAGCGGCCAACTGATTCTGCATCGGTGGTTCGAAACGGCAGCAGGCCAAAGAATGGAGTGCTCGGGAAGTCTGCGGCCGTCGCTGCTACAGTCCAGTGCTCGTCTCCCTGCCCCGCCAGATCCACAAGCACCGCGTCGATGAGGTCGCGCCTGATGGCAGCGCTGAATTCATCCACGTTACGAACAAGAATCGTGTGACCTCGGCGGCGCGGGAAGGCGACTCGAACAAATGCCCGCGCGCGTTCGCGGGTGGTGTATACGAGTATGCAGGGAAACGCAGGAGATGCTGACGCGGTGGAATCCGTCGCCGACGTCACGTCAGACGCCCGCCAGTGCTGCATCGAGAGTCGGTTTGCCTTCTATGAACTGTCGCACGACGGGGTCCGTCGTATTTTGAATTTCGGCGACGGTTCCAACCTGCTGCACCTTACCCTCATAAAGCATCGCGATGCGTGTGCCGACAGAGTAGGCGCTGCGCATGTCGTGTGTGATGACGACACCCGTAACACCGAGTTTTTCGCGCATTCTGATCATCAATTCGTCTATTACAGCGGAAGTGACAGGATCCAGCCCGGTGGTTGGCTCATCATAAAGAATGTACTTCGGCCGCTTGGCAATTGCGCGCGCAATCCCGACGCGTTTGCGCATTCCACCCGAGAGTTCGGCGGGGAATTTGGATTCCGAGTCGGGCAGGTCGACAAGCGCGAGCGATTCATGCACGCGCTCGGTGATTTCAGCGTCCGACATTGTGCGCGTCTTCCGAAGCGCCATCGCGATGTTTTCACCGACTGTCATGGAATCGAACAGTGCAGCAAACTGGAAGACATAGCCAATGTTGCCACGGAGGGCGTACAACTCGTCGCGCGGCAGGTCGGGAACTTCCAGGCCATCGACGAAGACCGTCCCCTGGTCCGGAAAGAGAAGACCGACGATGTGTTTGATCGCCACCGACTTTCCGGAGCCGGAATAGCCGATGATGACCATTGTCTCGCCCTCATCAATTTCGAGCGAGAATCCCTCAAGGACTTTTTTATCGCCGAAGGACTTATAGATGTCGTCGAGTTTGATCATTGGGGATCGGTGGGATCACAAATGTGAAATCTAATCCAGCAGGCCGAGGTCAAGGCAGTTGATCTGCGGTTGATCCACTGGTGAAATGCGCGGGAAGGCGTCAGACCCTGGACGACTCCACACCAGCAATGTTCGCTCGTTGATCAGCCACCACATCCTGGATGATCTGGTTCAGCGGGATGCTTGGCCTGAATCCAATCGTGCGCTCCAGTCGTTCAAGATTGGGCACGCGCCGTGCCATGTCCTCGAATCCAACGGCGTACGCCTCGTCATACGGCACGCTGACAATGGGCGACGAGCTGCCGGCAGCATCCCGAACCAGAGTTGCCAGTTGTAGAATCGTCACCTCCTCGTCGTTCCCCACATTGTATGCTCGGCCCGCCGCGGACGGCGTACGAATCAAACGCATTACGGATTCCACCGCGTCCGAGACATGACCGAAGCAACGCGACTGCGTTCCCGGTCCAAAGACCGTAATCGGTTCGCCGCGCACGGCCTGCGATGCGAAGGTCGGTACTACCATTCCGTAACGACCTGTCTGGCGAGGCCCGACGGTGTTGAAGAAGCGCACGATGATCACCGGGACGTTGCGCTCGCGCATGTATGCGAGCCCGAGCCATTCATCCAACGCCTTGGAGCAGGCATACGCCCAGCGTGAATGCGTGGTGGAACCGAGCACCAGATCGTCGTCCTCGCTGAAAGTGGCGCGTGGGCTTTTGCCGTACACCTCTGATGTCGATGCCAGAATAACAAGTTTCTGTTTCCGTGCTGCCGCATCGAGGACGACTTCGGTTCCGTGCACATTCGTCGTGATTGTCCGCACAGGGCTCTCGACGATGAGCCGGACGCCAACTGCGGCGGCGAGATGGACAGTGCAGTCACAGCGGTCGACGAGTTCAGACACCAGAGCAGGGTTGGTGACGGATCCTATTTGATACGTGAACCCCGGCCGACCGATGAGATGTTCAATGTTGTCCATCGAGCCAGTCGAGAGATCATCAAGAATGATCACCTGGTTGTTCGCGTTCAGCAGTTGCGTCGCGAGATGGGAGCCGATGAAACCGGCGCCGCCGGTGATGAACACCTTCATGCAATCCCTCCGCCCGCGAGGGCGTCAACGATGGACTGTTCGCCTTTCTCACTCGCGAGTCGGCGGATGAGATCGAGATATTTCGGCATCACAGCTTCCTCACTCCACTCCCGCGCAAACGCGGAGCGGCCTGCCTCGGCCAGCGCCTCGCGGCGCCGAGGAGACTCGGACATCTGCAGCATCGCCGATTCCAGTTCGGCGCGATTCTCGAACAGCAGCCCTGCTCCAGCGGTCTCTACAATTTCCGGGAAGGGACCAAGCCGCCGAGCTATCACTGGTGTACCTTGGCGAAACGCCTCGATGAGGATGATTCCAAACGTCTCGAAGCACACCGACGGGACGATCAGAGCGAGCGCATGCTCATAATACGATCGTAAACGGTCGCTGGGCACCCGACCCAAAAAATGCACTCTATTGAATCCGGTGGCGAGTTGCCGGAGCGAATCCGCATAAACCCCATCGCCAGCGATGAGGAGATCCGGGCCTTCCGCGCCAGCGAAGGAGGGGATGACGTCATCCAGGCCCTTGATCTTCTCCAGCCGCCCAACGAAAAGGAAAAATGGCCGCGGATGCGGTGATTCTGATGGCTGGCTGTTGTCGGCAAGCACCGGGTTCGGTGGCAGAAAATACGGGATGACCTCCATGTCGCGCGAAAACCCAAACTCGCGGTGTTTGTCGCAGCTGAATGCGCTCTTCGCAATGAACGCATCGACGTTGCCAAGCTCACGCTCCAGGAGTCCGGTCGAGCGCCACAGTTGAGGAGGCCTGTGATATGTCAGCATGCAACGCACACAGTCGCGCCCATCGCATGTTTCACGGTTGTATCGCCACAGTACGTGAGTAGGACAGACAAGCCAGTGCTCGTGGGCCTCGTACAGCGTGATCCCGCGTCCCTCACGCAGCAGCGCGGGGCCACCGACTAGCGAGATGTTGTGAAAGAACGTGACGTCGAAACCAGTACCAAGTAGCGCGCGGAGTTTTCGGCCGTGCACCACTGGACGACCAAACTGCTGTGTCAGCAATGGCGAGATGACGCCGAGTCTGCTTCTGAGCGTGACAACATCGACACCATTGATGGGTACGCCGGGTGCCGGTTCGGTGCCACCATTGAGGGCGAGGTACGCGTCCGCGTCGTGTACGACAGTAACCGAGTGGCCGCGACGGGCGAATGCAGCGGCGAGACGCTGCACCCCAATGCCATCGCCCCCAAAATTGTACGGTGGGTAGAAGGTCGTAAGCATGCAGATGCGCAGACGCCTCCCCGTGCCGTTCTTCCGGGCCGCGGATCCAGTCGCATGCGACGCATCAGGAAAATCCGTCACTCACACCCGTCCTATTGGTTCCAGAAGACAAGCTCGGTGGGCGGCCACAGTTTGATGTATCGACCAGAGCTCATTTTGGGATAGTGGGCCGATAAAAACCGCCGGGAGCCTGCTGCATCCAGTTGCTCCCGGCGGTTCTAAACCTTTGCCGTCACCATAAAAGCCGTGGCGGCAATCAATCATGCATTACGCTGCGAAGCTGCTCAGCGCGCGGCCCACGTCACCTTCACGCAGCCGCTTGAGAGCGCGGTCACGAAGTTGGCGGACTCGTTCGCGAGTAACGCCCAGCATGGATCCAATTTCTTCAAGCGTGTGCTCGCGGCCTCCTTCGAGGCCGAAGTACAGCTTCAGTACCTTTGCGTCGCGCGGTGGAAGCGTGCGCAGCGCTGTTTCAATCTCGTCGTTGAGGAAGCGGTTCATGGCCTCTTCCTCGGTATCGGGCATTTCGTCTGCGACGAAGCGCTCGATCAGAGAACGATCGCCCTCGGGATCCATCGGTGCATCGAGTCGCACGTCGCCCGTATTGAGCGCGGCGAGCGACTGGACAACATCGACAGAAAGACCGGTGATCTGCGCGAGTTCGTTCGGCGTTGGTTCACGACGAAGTTTCTGGCGCAGAATCTCGGACGCCTTGATGATGCGTGACAGATCGGCAGTGCGGTTCAGCGGCACGCGAACCGTGCGCCCCTGACGTGCGAGCGACGACAGAATCGCCTGGCGAATCCACCACACTGCGTAGGAGATGAACTTGACACCCTGATCCGGATCGAACTTCCGGGCAGCGGTCAACAGTCCGACGTTCCCTTCACCGATCAGATCGATGAGTGGGAGACCGCGGTTCTGATATTTCTTTGCAACTGAAATTACGAAGCGCAGATTGCGCTTCACCAATTCCTGCAGTGCATCGGCATCACCCGCGCGAATCTTGCGGGCAATATCGATTTCTTCAGTACCTTTCAGCAGCGGATAGGTACTTACTTCGTACAGGTACTGGTCGAGAATGTCGCGCTCCGGCTCACTAGGAGCTATACCTGCTGGCGAGGTTCCCGTACCCCGACGGCGGCGTGTCTTCACTTCGGCCATTTTAGCCTCTTCACTCTATATGTATCAGACGCCGCTCGCGCGGCGCTGAATTCGTTTGGACTCCTGAACCCGCGAGTACCGCGGGAGTGCGGTGCAAGATACCGGCCGATGGGCCCATGTCTAGACCCGAAAGACGATGACATTTCTTGACTTTCGACATACCCCCGGATATCCTTCGCGGTTCCTGCGGGATAGGGGAGCCGGTGGACGAATTCGGCCACACCATTTGGTAGGTTCGGGCGAATCAGCCGAGGGTTTGGGCGGGACATCGGAGCAAAATCGGGGCGGTAGCTCAGTTGGTAGAGCGCTTGAATGGCATTCAAGAGGTCAGGGGTTCGATCCCCCTTCGCTCCAC
>JBDTAW010000037.1:0-8375 GCA_039924445.1 Gemmatimonadaceae bacterium | reverse complement strand
TGGATACAAACCAGGTCTCGAAGGCGGACGGCGGCGTTGACACACCACACTGCAGCATGGAATGAAAGAACGATGCATACCGTTTTGTGTCGGACGCGCGCGCTGTTGCGTAGTCTGTAACGGGCGCGTCGGAGAAGAACGGAGTCAGCATCGTTCCGATGTGCGGCACTTGTATGCGTACGCCGGTGCTCCGTGCGGCGTACTCCAGTCCCTCGGCCAACGCAGAAGTCGCATCGGCTGCCTTGCGCCAGACCCCGGGCTTCGCGAGTTCCTGCAACACCGCGATGCCTGCTGCCATCACAACAGGGTTCCCCGCTAGCGTCCCCGCCTGATAGACGGGACCGTCTGGTGCAATCTGCCGCATCAGATCAGCGCGACCACCGTAAGCGCCAACCGGCAGACCGCCACCAATGACCTTTCCGAGTGTCGTGAGATCGGGCCTGATACCGAACAGCCCCTGTGCACCGCCAGGGTGAACACGAAAGCCGGTCATCACTTCATCAAAGATTAGAATTGAATCGTATGCCGTAGTCTGCCATCGAAGTGCCTCAAGGAACCCTGGGGCGGGCGGCACAACTCCCATGTTACCAGCGACAGGCTCGACAATCACCGCAGCGATATTGTCGCCGTGTTCTGCGAACACTTCGCGCACTGCTTCGATGTCGTTGTATGGTACCACGATTGTATCCGCAGCGGCACCTGCTGGCACACCGGGCGAGTCTGGCAGGCCGAGCGTGGCAACACCAGAGCCGGCGCGCGCCAGTACCGCGTCTGAATGTCCGTGATAGTTGCCGTCGAACTTGACAATCAGATTACGACTGGTTGCGGCGCGTGCGAGCCGGATCGCACTCATCACCGCTTCCGTCCCGGACGTCACGAAACGCATGACCTGCATCGACGGAACAAATTGCTGTACCAGTTTGGCCAGTTCAGTTTCCTGCGTGCTGGGTGCGCCGAAGCTCGTGCCATTTGCGACTGCTCGAGCGATCGCCGTCCTGACGCACTGCGGCGAGTGGCCAAGGATATGCGGGCCGTAAGCCAGAACGTAGTCTACGAGACGGTTTCCATCCGCGTCCACAACCCACGCGCCTTCCCCGCGAACGATGAATCGCGGAGTGCCGCCGACCCCGTTGAAGGCCCGGACTGGTGAACTGACGCCGCCGGGGAAGTAGTGTTTCGCGGCTTCGTAAAGCCGAGCAGACTCAGTGGTTGGTACTTCCGTACGACTTGCGGTCATGCCGCAGCCTCCGTTGATCTGGCAAGAAGATATGAGACAACGCTCTCCGCCGCTCTCTCGCCAGAAAGAATGCAGTCGGGAATCCCGACGCCATGAAATGCGGAACCGGCCACGAACATACCGGGCGTCGAGTGAAGCTGGCTGTCCAGCGCACGAACCGCGGCTGCGTGCGTGGGGGTGTACAAGGGGATCCCCGACTTCCAGCGGTAGACGCGCGCGAACAACGGCGGAGCGGAAATTCCAAGTACAGCATCGACCTCGCTTCGCATCACAGCGGCAGGGTCGTGAACATCGCCACGAACATAGCACCGGATTAGTGCAATATTACCCGGCGCGTGGGATGGATTCTTCGCGGATGTAAATGTACATGCGCTCACAGAGGTAGCTGTGTCGGCGACGAGATAGCCGGTTGCGTTCAGAGAATGTGGAACTTCGCCGCGCCGCCATGCCATGGTGACAGTCGTAGTGAGCGGATACTCGAGCGCGCGGAGAGTGGACGCCAGTTCAGTGGCGATCCCTGGAATGAGTGTGGCAGCAGCGCTGGCAGGTGTCGCGAGGACAACCGCATCAGCCATCAGCGATCGCGCGTCTGCAAGCCGAACTTTCCAATTCTGACCGTCTCTCGCCAACGCCTCGGCGCGCGTGCTCCGCAACACTTCGACATCACCAAGGGCGCCGCAAGCGAGATCCACGAGTTCGCGCACGCCTCGCGGAAAGGTGAGGAGTTCTCCGGTAAAGGTTGCAGGGAGGCGGTGCAGATATCCGTCGCGCAATTCGTACGTAGCAAGCCCGTTCGGATTCGCTCGGATCGTATGCGAAGCAAGATCGAGCGATGCGAACAGGTGTGTCGTGCGCAGTTTGTCGCCGACGCAGACATCGGCACCGCCGTCGATCACGCAACCGTCAACAATGTCGCCGACAATCTTGCCGCCCAGGTTTTCGTTGGCCTCAACGACTGTAATTCCTGCACCTGGTGCCAGGGCGCGAAGACGCAGGGCGGATGCGAGACCGGCAATGCCACCACCAATGACGACGATCCTCGTACGGACGTCCGGCTGCGGCGTCGATTCCATCACATCCAGCCCGCTGATCGCGCCCGATCGGATATGATCGACGCCATCTGCTCGATGAAGCGCGGGTCATCGTTGAGTGATGGTGGCCGTTCAAGGCGCATTCCAAGTTTGCGAGCGACACGCTGTGCATCGATGTCGATGTCGAAGAGGATCTCAACATGATCGCTCACGAAACCGACCGGCACGCTTACAACGTTCCGGATACCGCGCTCGGCAAGCGCCGCGAGATGATCAGGATACGTCGGCCCGAGCCACGGTTCGGGACTGCGACCAGCAGACTGGTAGCTCCACGACCATGAGTCAGGCGCGAGCCCCGCGCGAGCCGCAACAAGAGTTGCCGTCTCGTGTACCTGCGCATCGTACGGATCTCCCGCGCGAATGATGCGCTCTGGAAGGCTGTGTGCGCTGAAGATTACATGCACTGACTGACGCTCGTCTTCCGGCCACCTTGCCGTTGCAATGCGCACTCGATCAGCTAGCGCATCGATCAAACCAGGGGCAGTGTGATAGCTGTCGACATGTGCGAAGTCGATCGACGCACGGTACATATCGAGACCGTCTGCGATTCTGCCCTGATATTTTGCGATGCTCATGCCGCTGTAGTGAGGGGCAAGTACAACGCTCACGGCTCTGGTGATACCATCAGCGGCCATGCGTCCAACCGTATCCTCGATCCACGGGGCCCAGTGGCGCATTCCGACATAGATCCGGAACGGTGGTTTGCTACCAGCTTCGTTCAGCTCGCGCTCCACACCCTGTGTCTGCAACTGCGTGAGTTCCGCAATCGGGGATCGGCCGCCGATCGCTTCGTAATTGCGCGTGATTTCCTGGAGTACGGCCGGGGTAGTGGGTCGACCATCGCGAATGTCGGCCAGGTACCCGGGTATTTCAGCTAGCGACGTCGGTCCGCCATACGCCATCACTAGGACGCCGATCGGCGGCGACGCTGACTTGCTATTCATGGCCGCGGATAGCTGACTTCTCGTGGACATAGTCGACCAGTCGGCGAACGATGTCCACAGGTGTGGACGGAAGAATCCCGTGTCCAAGGTTGAAGATGTGCCCCGGATTCGGTCCCGCGCGCCGCAACACGTCGTCCACCTGGCCCTTCAATTCGCGCCAGGGAGCAAGCAGTGCGATCGGATCGAGGTTCCCCATTATCGCGTGCGTCGTGCCGAGTCGGGAACGCACCGCATCGAGCGGAGTCCGCCAGTCAATGCCGACAACGTCGCCACCGCATCCAGCAACGTCATCAATGTATGCACCGGTACCGGTGCTGAAGTTGATTACAGGCACTCCGGCGGCAGACAGTGCGCTGAACAGTTTCACGTTGTACGGTCGCACGAATCTGTTATAGTCGTACGGGCCGAGCGCGCCGGCCCAGGAGTCGAATACCTGGAGAACGTCGGCACCGGCACGGGCCTGCGCGAGCAGATAGTCGCTCAATACGGTGACAAGGCGTCGCATCAATCTGCTCCATGCCGCAGGCTCTGCATACATGAAAGCCTTTGCTGTTTCGTATCGTTGCGATCCTCCTCCTTCAATTGCGTAGCATGCGAGTGTGAACGGCGCACCGGCAAAGCCTATCAGGGGCATGCTGGACGGAAGAGCGGCACGCACGAGGCGTATCGCGTCGAGCGTGCCGCGCAACGTCTGCTCAGCGGGTGGAGTGCCCAGCATGTCGACATCGTGCGGGGCGCGCACAGGGTTGGCAATACGAGGCCCGGTCCCGGAAATGAAGTCGAGGTCCAGTCCCATGCCAACGAGGGGAGGAAGAATGTCCGAAAATATTATTGCAGCGTCGACACCGAGCGAGGCAACCGGTTGCAACGTGATCTCCGCGGCCACCGCTGGATCGTTGATCGCCTCCAGCATTGACTGGCTTGCGCGTATTGCGCGATACTCCGGCATGTACCTGCCGGCCTGACGCATAAGCCAGATGGGTGTATGCGGCACGACCTCACGGCGACATGCCTTTACAAGAATCGAGTCGGCGGCGACACTCCGGGACGGTGCATGGTGTGCTTGCCGACCCGGTGATGAGTGATGAGCCGTGGGATGGAGAGTCTCCACCGTCAAGCCTTGAGCCAACGGGCGGCGTCCGCAGCGTGATACGTGATCACAAGGTCCGCACCTGCGCGCCTCATTGACGTGAGGGACTCAAGTACGATAGCTCGCTCATCTATCCAGCCTGCCGCTGCCGCCGCCTTTACCATCGAGTATTCACCGCTCACGTTGTATGCGACAAGAGGTATTCCGGGGTGGGCCGCGTGCACTGCGCTCACGATGTCGAGATATGCCAGAGCTGGCTTGACCATGAGAAAATCGGCGCCTTCATCCACATCGAGTTGCGCTTCACGCAACGCGACACCGCGATTCGCCGGGTCGAGCTGATGCGTGCGTCGATCGCCAAAACTCGGTGCGCCACCTGCAGCTTCGCGAAACGGACCGTAGAATGCTGAAGCGTACTTCACGGCGTACGCCATGATTCCAACACGTTGATGTCCGGCGCCGTCCAGCGAATCACGAATTGCGCCCACTGCGCCATCAATCATCCCACTTGGTGCGACAATATCTGCACCCGCTTCGGCATGCGACACTGCGATCCGCCGGAGGGCTTCCAGCGTTTCGTCATTCTGGAGGAAGTGCTTGTCGTCGAGAATGCCACAGTGGCCGTGCGATGTGTATTCGCACATGCAGACGTCCGTTATCACTACAAGCTCAGGCACGCGTGCCTTGAGTGCATTCACCGCCAGTTGCACAGCGCCGACTTCAGAATAGCTCTCCTTCCCGGATGGGTCCTTCCGATCAGGGTCCGGAACGCCAAACAGGATTACCGACTGGATCCCGAGCGCGACCAAGTCCTGCGCAACCTGCACCACTCTGTCGACGGAGACGCGACTGATTCCGGGCATGGACTGAATGGGTTGCGTGACCTGGACCCCGTCGGTGACGAACAGTGGCGCTATAAGATGTTCGGGTGCCAGCGAAGTTTCCCGCACCATCGCACGTAAGGCGCGTGTCGCTCGAAGTCGCCGCAAGCGCACGGCAGGGTACTGCCCACGTGTACTCACTTATGCGCGTGTGAAGTTGAGCGGCCGGGCCGCGGGGGTCGACTCCGGTGTAAGCGCGTCACTTAATGCGTTGACGAGCCCTTCAAGTGTGAAGATGCCCGCGACCGCTGCAACCTTGAGGCCGGCGGCGCGCGCGGCTTCTGCGGTTACTGGGCCGATGCACACAACGCTGGGGCGCGTTGCCGTGCCGAATGACGCGACAAATGCCCGAACAGCCGACGGGCTCGTGAATGTGATCGCGTCGGCGTCGAGAATGCATTCTCGCGCATGTTCAGGAACCGTTAGCGCCACAGTGTCGTAGAGGATCTGATCGGTGACCGTAGCGCCACGTGCGCGTAGCGTCGCAGCCAGTACAGATCGCGCACCCGCGGCGCGAGGCCACAGAATTGACTTGCCACTCACGTCGCCAAGCGCGTCTGCAAGTGACTCGGCGACAAACTCGGGGGCGACAAGTGCGGAAGTCGCACCAAGATTGGCGACCGCGCGTGCCGTTGCAGGACCAACTGCCGCAATCCCACGGTGAAGGCAAAACTCTCTTTGCTCCCGGTCGCTCAGACGTGCCCAGAATATTCGGACACCATTTGCGCTTGTAAACGCGATCCAGTCGAAGTCGCGAACAGAATGGTCCGTGGCAGAAACATCCCTGGCCAGCGGGTCTATTCCGATAAGCGGTACCACAAACGGTTCAGCTCCAGCCGCGCGCAGAGCGGTTGCGAGAGGTCCGTCGTGCGGCTCAAACCGTGTTACGACGATCCGCCGTCCCGCGAGCGTCCGTATCATTTCGCCAGTGCGCGACGCGAAGTCGCCATTTCCGCGTCAACAACGTTGTGCAGTTCAATGTCGTCAATGTCGGCGAGCACCGCGAGGGCGAACGCGTCATCCGCGCGGCACTGAACGGCAAGAGCGCCCTGACCGGCCGCTGGCGGCATTGTAGCGAGATCGAATATTTCGGTGATATGTTCGAGGAGGTCGAGGCGGCGCAGTCCGGCCAGTGCGAGCAGTGCAGCGTCATACTGTCCCGCAAGCACCATGGCGACGCGAGCATCGACGGCTCCGCGAATCGGTCGAACACGAAGATCCGGCCGAAGGGCAAGCACCGCAGCCGCACGACGTTCACTGGATGTTCCGACTACCGCGCCGCTCTTTAGTTCACGCAGCTTGCGGGGTTGCGCACACACAAGTGCTTCGCGTGGGTCAGCGCGCAATGGCACCGCCGCGACGATCAATCCGGGTGTGCTATCTGGCGGAAGATCCTTGTATGAATGTACCGCTGCATCAATCTCACCCGCCGCGAGCGCGGTCTCGATCGAATCCGTGAACGCATCAAGGGCCAGTTGGGGAGCGGGCACCTCCAGCATCTTGTCGCCTGAGGATTCGTATTGGACGATCGCTACTTCGACATCCGGGCGCGCAGATCCTAATAGATCACAAACCATTTGTGTCTGTCGCAGCGCCAGCGTCGACTGCCGTGTCCCGATTCGGAAGGGGCGCCTGCTCATACTGCCATTGCCGTTGTCGCGTTCGTGTGTCGGGGCGTAGTCGCGGGAGATCGGCGTGCGAGGCGAGACTGCAACAGCAGAACTTCTTCATCGATGATGCGCTCGACTGTTGGCGCCACGCGACGCCGTTCCGCGTGCGCCGCGCACACATACGGACCGAGATCATCGATACCGATTAGTTGCACGCCTGCGATATGCCTTACACCGACGTCGATATTGCGGGGTAGCGAGACATCGATGAATGTGAGCGGCCGTGACGCGCGGTGCTTCAGCGCTGCCACGACAATGTCGCGGTCAATGAGGGCCTGCGTCGCGCGTGTAGCCGCAATTACTATGTCGGCGTCGCGCAACAGCGCCGGTAGCCGGTCGAGCGGCCACACTTCGGCGCCGTGCTGGGTACCCATCTCCAATGCAGTTTCGACCGACCGGTTCGCGATCGTGACGCGAGCTGGGGCGTGAGCTGCCAGCGATCGTAATGCGAGTTCAGCGATCTCGCCGGCGCCGATGATGATCACGTTGCGTCCGGCAAGGCCATGAGCTGCTACGTCGGCGGCGTCGACCGCGGCCGATCCGAGGCTCGCAGCCTGCAGTCGTCCCCAGACTACACCTCGCGCACGTTCGCCCGCATGCACCGCGCCCTTGAACGCGAGCTTGAGCAAGGGCGACGCTGCGTGAACGGCGACCGAGTGGCGCAGCGAACTGGCGACCTGCGACACGATCTGTGCTTCGCCGAGTACCACGGAATCGAGCCCCGCCGCGACCCGGAACAGATGGCGCACGGCATCGAAGCCGGACAATCCGTACGAGTGCGCCGCGATTTTTTGTGCGTCAAGGCCCGTGTGCGCGCACCACCATTCCAGAAGCGTCGCGGTAAAATCTGTTTCCGGGAGCGGCAATTCCGAATAGAGCTCCGTGCGATGGCACGTAGACACAATCACCAGCCGCTCGATGTGCGGGTCGTGCCTGGCGGCCGAGAGCGACGTGCGAAGATGGGCTGCCGAGAATCCGGCGCGCTCTCGTATCTCCGGACTAGCCGTTCTGTGGCTTATTCCGAGGCAATTGAGTCTCAAGCCAGGTTCGACGGCTGATGTGTTGACCAAGGGCCTACTGATGCAGGTGAAACGAGGAGGTGTGCCGAAACTTGTCAGCTAAGCTGGCTCTACGGTATCCGGGCGACTACGGACTCCGGTCGCCTCGATTGTGGGGAGATTGAGGGGTCTGACCATGTCTCCCGAGCTCCGCTCGGGAATCACCGGATAACGCAATATACGTCGTGGCTCAGGCTTGACCCGCCCTACTCCGGGCGCGGCTGCGGTCGCCGGCGAGACTAGACGGCGCGTCCCATCGCTTCGCTCTTCAGTTGCTGCTGAAGAGCGCGTCGTGCCTCATCAATAACCGCTCGAGTGCGATCCCGGAGTTCGGGCAGATTCGCGGTTGTGAGGCCGGTCGTTGGGATAGGCTCCAACACGGCGCAGATAGCGTTCGCGCGTCG
>JBDTAW010000036.1:0-26368 GCA_039924445.1 Gemmatimonadaceae bacterium | reverse complement strand
GCGACCATTTCCGTATCGACCCATCCTGGTGCCACGCAGTTTACAGTGATGTCGCGCGGTGCAAGCTCGACCGCGAGTGATTTCGTAATGGATATGACGGCGCCTTTTGTTGCAGCGTAATCGGCGTGGAACGCTTCTCCACGCTGACCAGCCGTGCTCGACACCAGGACAATGCGCCCGCCAGCCGATATCCCCTTCGCGACGGCCGCGCTTGAGTAGAAAATCGAGTCGAGATTTTCACGCATGGTGCGATGCCACCGGTCAGCGTCCATTCTGGCAAGTTCAACTTCTTCCTGAGGCCAGATCCCCGCGTTCGCGACGAAGATGTCGATTCCGCCGAGCTGCGTGACAGCGGCCTGTACCAACTCGGCGGCGCCACCGGCGTGGCTCAGATCAGCCGGATATGTACACGCTCGCACCCCGAATTTTGCAGCATCGGTTGCAACCTGTGCAGCGTCGCTGGCGCGAGTCTTGTAGCCGATCATGACATCCGCGCCGGCTGCGGCGAGAAGACGGGCTGTCGCAGCGCCGATCCCGCGTGAACCACCGGTGATCAGCGCCCGGCGGCCGGTCAGATCCAGAATTGTTTGATTGCTCGTCATTGTGGGACAAAATTTACCAATTGACGACGCGAGCGAATACCCAAGGCCCGGGATTATGCCGAATCAGCCTGGAGTTGCGAAGTGCTTGCGACCTGGACGATTGCTCCATCTGGTCGCCAGTCCAGCCGCCCAGTCGGCCACCGCGGATCCTGGCATCGGGTGGGCGAACAGATAGCCTTGGCCGAACTTGCAACCCAGAGCAGCGAGTGCATCGCACTGCTCTTGCGTCTCGATCCCCTCGGCGAGTGTCCGGACATTCATCATCTCGCCCAGCGCAAGGATTGTCCGGGCTAATGCACCGTCGCTGCCCGGCAGGTCGATACCTTCGATGAACGTCTTGTCCACTTTGAGAACGTCGATGGGAAATCGCTGGAGGTAGCTGAGGGAGGAGTACCCCGTACCGAAATCGTCGATCGCGAGTTGGACTCCGAGCTTCTTGAGCGAATGGAGCCGGTCAAGTACGTCCGAAGTACGTCGCATGATGGTTCCCTCCGTTAATTCCAGCACGACTCGATCGGCTGGTGCACCGCTTCTCTCGAGAGCCTGCGCGACATCAGTCACGAATTGTGCGTGTTCGAGTTGGAAGCCGGATATGTTGATCCCCATGCGCAACTCGGAGTGAAGGCCCGCGGCTCCGGCAGCAGCTAGTTGATGCCAGCGGCTGAGTTCATCGCACGCGCTGTTCAACACCCAGCGCCCAATATCGACGATGAGCCCGGTATCTTCGGCGAGTTGAATGAAATGATGCGGCGCGAGAACGCCGCGTGTACGATGCGACCATCGAGAGAGCGCCTCGAAACCCTGCAGTATGCCGGTGTCGAGTGCTACTACGGGCTGGTAGAGCAGATGCAGTTCGTGCCTGTCCAACGCGCCGCGAAGATCCGCTTCGAGTTCGAGGCGATCCACGATTGCGGCGTGCATCTGCGGCTCGAACACCGTATAGCGTGCTGTGCCCGCCTCCTTGGAATTGTACATTGCAACGTCGGCATTTCTGAGGATGTCGTCGGCAGCATCGCCTGGTAGTGCGTGTGCAAGACCGACGCTCGCCGTCACATTGACTTCGCGACCGCGAAGTCCAATTGGCGCACGCAGCGACTCTTCAACTCGGGATACGACGTCGAGTGCTTCGTCGGGGCTGACCATATCCTCAATGAGAATCGCAAACTCGTCACCGCCAAAACGCGCCACGGTGTCGTGGCTGCGCACCGCACCGACGAGCCGCGAACCAACGGCCGCGAGCAGTCGATCGCCTTCTCCGTGTCCGAGGCTGTCGTTGACGGTTTTGAAATCGTCCAGGTCGAGAAAGACGATCGCGACGTGCCTCCCGCGGCCAACTCGACTCAGTGCGTGCATCACGCGATCACGGAAGAGTGCGCGGTTGGCAAGACCGGTGAGCGGGTCGTGAAATGCACGGTATGTCAGCTGCGTTTCGAGAATCTTCCGTTCTGTAATGTCAACGGCGAGGCCAAGAGTACCGGCAATTTCACCTGACAGCGTACGGAGGGGTTCCACGCTGCACGCGAAACTTCGACCTGCCCAGGCCAGCTCGAATGAAGCGGAATCGCCGCGCAGCGCAGTCGAGATCGCGCTCACTTCCGAGTCCGTATCTCCAGATGAGCCGAAGTGCTCGCGGGCGTGCGTGCCGACCAACTGCTCGGCTTCGAGCCCGATCGCGTTGAGGCCGGCGCCGAGCGCCGACGTAAACTGCCCATTGCGATCGGTCGCCCACAGCACCGCAGGGATCTGGTGCATGACGAGATGGAGACGCGCCTCGCGATCGCGGAGTGCCGATTCAGCTACCTTTCGCGCCGTCACGTCGCGGAGAACCGTTTGCACGGCGGGCATCCCGTTGTGTTCCACGGCGACGGAGAGAGCTTCCACATCCGCAATGCTGCCCCGGCTCGCGAGCACTTGATATTCGACGGGTTTGCTGGAGAAGTCGCCATCCGCGCGCGCAACAACAGCGTCCGCCAGTCGTTGGTGCGAATCCGGGTGCACAAAGTCGGTCAACGGCCGACCGGTGAACGACTCTGCGTCCTGACCGCCAAGGATCTCTGCGCCGGTCTTGTTGATGTAGAGAAGTGTGCCGCCCCTGTGCACGATGATTGCTTCGGGAGAATGCTCGACGAGCTGCCTGTACCGTTCTTCGCTGGTTCGCAGTGATCGTTCGGCACGCAGCTTGTCCGTGACGTCGCGAGCGACGCCGATTATGCCGATGATATTCCCATCGGTGTCGCGCCATGGTGTGCGATTCGTCACGTACTGACGCGTCACGCCTTGCACGTCACGCTCGCTGGAATCGCTCGTGGTCGGCGCGCCGCGAGCAATTGCCTCCAGATCACGTGCGCGGATTTCCGTCGCTGTGCGTACACCGAAGAGCGCCAGATCCGATGAGCCGATTATCACGTGGGCGGGAAAGCCGAACATGCGGCTGCCGGCCGAATTCACGAGGTGATAGTGGCCGTCCACGCTCTTGGCCCAAACGGCGTCCGAGGTACCCTCCGTAACTGCGCGCATGGTAGCTATATGCTCGCGAAGAGTTTCCGCTTCGCGTTTACGCTGGGTTACATCGCGGACGATCGCGGTGAAGATGATCGGGTCGTCGGCCAGTGTATTATCGTGTCTAACACTGAGTGCGAGCTCGATTGCGAAGACGCTGGCATCCTTGCGCATCGCACGCAGTTCCAACGTTCGCCCGGCTGTCGCTGCTTCGCGCTGCCTGATGCGCCGGAGTGCAGCGAGCCAGGTTACTCGACGCTCCTGGGGGAGAAGGACCCCGAGCGGTTGCCCGAGGATCTCCTCAGCAGTGTAGCCAAACATCCGCTCGGCGGGAGTGTTCCAGAACACGATGCGGTAATCGTGATCAGCTGCGATCACCGCATCGGACACGTCCATCGCAATAGTGCGAAAATATGCTTGTGATTCGCGCACGAACTCCACATCGGTCGTGCGACGGTACTCGCGTCGGTGCAGCATGTATGTGGCAACGGCAGCACCCAAAGTGGCGGCGATGATCGGAAAAATCCCGACGACGCCCAGCGAGAGTGAAGGGAACAGCACAGCGCCGCCCAGTTGCAACAGGAGGAGTACGACGAGCGTGAGCAGGCTGACGACAGCGGTCGATCGGATGATCGATATTCGTGCTTGCATGCGGTGTGTTAAGGTGCGCTTCGCCCCGCTCGATCGAGGCCTCTCCCCCGAGAGTATCGGCGGTGAACAGGCCTGGGATGAGCCCGGCGAACCCTGAAACACGTGGCTGCGCGGGAAGAGATTTAATTTGAATTGGGTGCGCGATCGCCCCGGTCATGGCGCAGGTAAGTCGCGCATCAGGCGGCCAGCGGGTCGCGATCGGCTCACAATCAGCTGAGATATTTGTGATACCCTATTTTCATCTGGCCTTTCCGGTCCACGACCTGACCTTGGCTCGTAGGTTCTATGGCGATGTCCTGGGCTGCAGAGAGGGTCGGAGCGACCCGGCGTGGGTCGATTTCGATCTGTATGGACATCAGATTGTCGCGCACCTCCAGCCCGCGGCGGTGGGAGATCGTGCTTCCAGCGCAGTCGACGGTCATGGCGTTCCGATTCCCCACTTCGGCCTGATCATGGAAATGAGCGATTGGGAGGAACTGGCTCAGCGATTCAAAGATGCGGGTAGCATATTTGTGATCGAGCCTTATGTTCGATTCAAGGGCCTACCGGGTGAACAGGCGACAATGTTTGTTCGTGACCCAAGCGGAAATGCCCTGGAGTTCAAGGCATTTCGCGACATGTCCCAAGTTTTCGCGAAGTGAGTTGAATCTCAGCAGGCGCCGTCGGCAGCTTGGCGGCTGCAGCGTGTCCCGTCAGGTAGCGGCCACGCTGGCCCCACGCCCAGAGTGGTGCGCGAGTACTGCCGCTGCGGTGTCATGCACTGGAGTCGGGATGCCAACATCGCGACCGAATCTCGAGACAGCTCCGCTCAGTGCGTCGAGCTCGGTTGGACCACCTCGTTCCACGTCGAGAAGAAAACTCGGCTTCATTGCTCCAGGGAGTGCGTCTATCCCGCGCATGATGTCGGCTTCCTGTGACTCGGGCAGCGCAACTCCTTTCGCGCGCCCGACTGCGCCAATCTCGGCGACGGCGCGTTCGATCAATAAACGACCCAGCGCGGTATCCCGAATACCAGTCACGTCACTTCGCGCCATTCCACAGGCGGCGGCCATTGCACACAACATGTTGAACTTGCGCCACAATTCGACCGTAATGTTGGTTGTAGCAATTGCGTCGATCCCGCCCGATCTGAGGACATCGACGAGCCCCATGACTCGCTCCGAGATCTGGCCATTCAACTCTCCAACAACTATTCGTTCTTTCCAGAGCGCGCGATGTATGACACCCGGCTTCAGTTTGAACGCGCTGACGTTTGTCTGGCCGCCAAGGAGCTGTGCGCGCGGTACGCCAGCGCGCTCGAGGTCCTGGGTGGCTTCGACACCGTTCAGCAGTGGCACTATCGTCGTGCCGGTAAGAGCCAGTTCGCGTGCAACCGGCGCAATTTCGTTTAACGAATAGCTCTTGACGGCAACAATCGCGAACGACGCGCCGGCGAGTTCCGCTGGGTCGTTGGTCGCGCCGATCGGGACCGAGAAGGAGCCGTTCGTATCCTGGACGGTAATCCCGTTGGAGCGAATGGCGTCGAGATTATCGCCGCGAGCAAAGAGGACGACTTCGTGGCCCGCGCGGGCAAGCAAAGCGCCGAAATATCCGCCGACACCGCCGGCGCCCAGCATTGCAATTCTCATGGCATGCAGTTGAATGGTCGAGTCGCTACGCATTCAAGATGCAGTCCGACCCACGGCCGTGTCAAAGGAAAGCGTGAAGATCCAGGCCCGAGCCTTGTTTTTGCGTCGGATACGTGCGAGCGTAGGCTACACTAAATGCGCCCTTCCTCGATGACCCCCGGCCACGCCCGCGCGGCGCGACTGGCTTACGTCGCCGTCATTCTCGTAGCGACTCTTAGCAACCTGCATTTCGATCCCGCACTGGCGGACGTTCCTTTCCGGCTGCACAGGGCGTTGGATATATCACCTCACCTCAGCGATGCGATCGACGCGGTGCGCAACATTGTCCTCTTTGCAGGACTTGGCGCCGTCTGGGTTGCTACAAGCCGGCTGTCGAAACCGGCTTCGACACTCCTGGCCGTCACTGTCATATCGATGTTGCTGAGCAGCTGCGTGGAGGCCCTGCAGCTGTTTTCTCCGGTCCGCAATTCCAGCCTCATCGATGTAACGACCAATACGCTCGGCGGACTGGTTGGCGGTCTTGCTACGCTCGGCGCCTTCAATGTGATTCACGAGGGGGCTCGAAAGCGATCGTATATCGGCATTCCGGCAATCATGTTTGCCGTGAGCTACGGACTCGCTACGATCATGGAAGCGTTTATCCCGCTATTCCGACAGGATTTGCTTCCACAACTTGGCGGGAGCATCCTGGATCGAATCGGTCGAGCGATAGACGCAATTCAATTGTCGTCGATAGGGCAGCTTCCATTTACGGATCTGTTCATCTTTCTGCCCGCGGGCGTCTTTGGCGCAGCGGCGCTGATGGAGAGCGGTGTCTCCGGCCCCGTCGCCGCAACCGTGATTGTTGTGATTGCAGCAGGGATTTATCCGTTGGTAGAGGTCGTGCATGGTGTGGCTGCGTTGCCGATCATTCTTGGTGCAGCGCTCATCCACGTGGTTGCCGTGTCGCTCGGTGCGATCGTCGCTGCCTTATTTGTCACTCAGTTCGCGCGGCGCTTTCCCATTCGGCGGCGTGCCGGTCTGGTTGCAATCGCGTACTCACTAGTCATTATGGTCTGGAGTTGGCGACCGTTCCGGCTCGAACTTTCACGCTCGTCGTTGTCTGGACAGTTCACTGCTGACCACATAATTCCGCTTCAGGCGCTTGCTTCGCGCGGTGATCTTTTCAGCGTGACCGACGTGATCGCGCAGGGGGTGATCTTTTTCCCGTTGGGGGCGCTTCTCGCAGTATGGCCGCTCGCCCGACGCGGTGCGTTCCGTGGCTTCCTCCCCGCCATATACCTCGCAATCATCCTTGAGGTCGGCAAGATTCCGATCCTGGATCGAT
Organism: Gemmatimonadaceae bacterium; assembly: GCA_039924445.1. Lineage (GTDB taxonomy): Bacteria > Gemmatimonadota > Gemmatimonadetes > Gemmatimonadales > Gemmatimonadaceae > Fen-1247. The sequence goes on along the minus strand of JBDTAW010000036.1, from coordinate 19,661 downwards.
TCATGGACGTAACGCACATACTCATTCAATGCGCCGGCGCCGCACTCGGTTTTGTCCTGCTTCGCCGGTTGAGATTCAAGGTTGCCGGTTCGTTGCTGACCGACCGCTAGCGCCTATTTGCCGGGGCGCACAAGTAGAGACTGACCCACGAGCACCTTGTCGCCCGACAAGTTGTTCCACTTGCGGATCTGCTCCGGCGTGGCGCCAAAGCGCGCCGCTATCGTCGATATTGCGTCACCTCGCTCGACGACGTATTTGAGTGGCTGGCGCAGCAGACTTGCGAGTTGTTCGCGGAGTTCGCGGTCCTGCGCGGCTGCGGATCTCAGCTGCTTGTCGTGCCTGCCGATGTAGGCGACTAGCGAATCTACGTCGTCCTCGTAACCGGGTGCGGCGGCATACGACTCGCTGCGGCTTCCGCGCGAAAGTACGATTCCGTGTGCAGAAAGGACGTAGATCCTGTGAGTCGCGGCGGAGAGCAGGGTGTCATTCGGAAAAACGCTCGTGAGAATTGCAGCGGGGGCGTCCGCTCCGGCAAGCTTGTCCCGCGGCTCAAGCCCGACGAATATGACCCGGTCTGGCGTCGCTACGAGCAACCCGTTGGCTTGGCGGAAATAGCTTGTTGCTCGACGCCGATACACGCGAGCAAAGCGCATGGGACGCTCCCCATAATGGAGCATTCCTCCGTCGAGCTCGCGCTGAGCGTAGGTCCATGCGGAGCGGGGATCCACTTTTCGAATGAGAAGGAAGTATCCAACTGCGGTGACCACGAGCACAATTGTGATCACAGCTATGACAAATCGTTTTACGAAGCGACCTGCCCGGTAGAGCCCTTCGTTTTGCCTCATAGTCCCCGGTGGGGCAAATGGCGTTCCCGCGCGGTTGCAGCCATGTGCGCATGATAATGCTCGGTCCGGTGGCGGCGCAGCCCGTTGGGCGACTTTGGGTAAACGGTTGACGTAACCAGGCAACCCGGGTACCGTTATACGTATTGTAGTAATGACATTAATCGGATACGTATGTCAGGATGGATCGGTCGGGACCTTGAGCAGCTCAGGCGGCTTCGAGGTTTACGCCGCGAAGATGTAGCTGCACAGCTGTCGTTGTCCCCGTCCACCATCCGCAACATCGAGCACGACGAGACGTATAACGTTTCGCTTGATCTGCTGCGTCAGGTTGCCGAAGTGGTGGGTGCTACCGTCCGGATTTCGCTGGAAATTTCGGAAAAGGGCGGTGGGCGCGATGATGCTGCTTCAGATGCCTTCGTGGAAAAATTGCAGGAGGATCGCCGGGTTGTTACGAATGAGCGGTTCATTCGGCGTGTACGTGAGCATTATCCGGAGTGCCCGCTGACCAATTCGCAAATCGGCCGGAGAATGTGGCAGTTTGCCCATTCGCGCGGTGCAGTATTGATGAAAGGTCGCAAACCGGTTCGTCCTGCACTATCGCCATCGATCGTTTCATATCGTGTTCCGACGACGTCTGCGGAGTACTCTGTGACGGCGAGCGACGTCGACGCGCTTGATCGGTTTGCGGACCGGCTCGGGCGCGCATACAAGGATAAAAAGGGACAGGTTCTTGTCCCCGTCAAATAACCTGGAGACGAGATTGACAGAAACTACTGAACGCAGAGAAGATCCGACGCGAACGCGGATGCCGGAGTGGATTCACACGGTGAAGTCAATCAGCCATTTCATCGCCGCTGGAGCTCTACTCGTCGCGGGTGTCGTCTTCACCGCACTTCAGCCGTCGCCGGTGCTCCGTCAACCGGCTGCCGGCTTCAAGGTAGCTGGCGCAATCATTGAAGCGCCGTCGTTCAGCAAGGAGGCGTTTCGTCTTTCCGAGGTTTTGAGCCGATACACGAACGATCGGCACACGGCAGACCGAATCGCCGGAGCGATTGTCGATGAAAGCAACCGACGCAACCTGGATCCCGCGTTACTTGTCGGCGTACTGCTTACCGAAGACGTGACGCTGGACACGACCGCACGCAGCTTCGTCGGCGCGCGTGGGTTGATGCAGGTGATGCCTGGTCACGCTGGCAAGTGGGGATGCGATTCATCGAATCTCTTCTCGATCGAGTCGAACATCTGCCACGGCGCCAGCATTCTTCAGGACAACGTCCGCAACTCTTCCAGCATGCGAACAGCATTGCTCAGGTACAACGGCTGTGTTCACGGTAGCAACACTCCTGGCTGCCACAGCTATCCGGACAAGGTGTTACGCGCGGCGAATCGGGCAACGGCCCAGATGCTCGCGTTGGCCGAATAGCGACTTCGCTTTTCGCAGATTCGTTGCATAGATAGTCAATTCAGAAAAACCGCCCGGCGTGATCAGATGGAGATCGCGCCGGGCGGTTTTTCTCGCGCATTTTATTCCGTCAGTCTACATGTCGCCCTTGGCGCCCTTCGCGGTTGGCGGCAGGATCCCATTCAGGCGCAGATAGATCGCTGACGCTCCGTAGTGATCCGACCAGTCTCCAACAAGGTCCATCATCGCGCCGCCGCGAGAAATCGTGCGGCCGCCAAAGAAGGGGACGCTTTCTCCGAGCTTCGAATCGTCAACGGGAGCGAGCGTTGTGCTGCAGTACTCAAACGACTGCTTGATGCGTGCTACGAGGACAGCCTTGGGCGACGTCTCCGTCACCTTCTCGCGTTGCGGGGCTTTCGTTCCGGCGATGGTAGCGCACATGAATTCATTGGACCCTGCGACGTGGATTACAAGCTGGCCGAAGCTCATCTGAGCCGGGGTTGGTTTGTAACCATACTTGTCCGCAGGCATGGATTCGGCGGCCGCGACGAGATTCTTCTCGCTGCTCTTCAAGCTGTTCTTCAATGCTGAAGAGATCGGGTTGGCCTGTTCCTGCGCCGAGAGCGGAGAGAGAAGCGGGGTGGCGATCGCGCCGGCGCAAAGTGCGGCGCCCGTTAGCAGTTTGCGAATCATATATCGACCTTGCGACTGAAGGGTGAGGGTACTCGTGAGAATTATGCCCAAGGGACACCGAAACGTGCGACATCGAAGCCCCGGTGCGCAAGGACTCGCTGGGAGATCCTCTACCGCGCGCCGCGGGTACTCGAAAAAAGCGGTCCTTGGTGCCACGTTTACTCGATGAAAAACCGCCCACTGGTTCTCCGGCTGACAGCGGCTGCATTCTTCGCGCCGCTATTCGTTGCATCGTACGCCAGCGCGCAGCAGTCGCGCCGAGTGGCGGCCGACACCTCCGCGCCAATATTGCTTGTTCCGGACCGGGTATTCGATGCACCGGCGGGCGTTTCTCGAGCCGGTTGGGTCGTCCTCGTCCGAGGCGACCGGATTTTAGCAGTTGGTCCGCGGGCAATCGTATCCGTCCCGGCAGGTGCGCGCGAAGTCCCTCTCCCTGGGGCTACCTTGCTGCCCGGTTTGATAGAGGCGCACTCGCACCTGATGCTGCATCCGTATAACGAGGCGTCGTGGAACGATCAGGTATTGAAGGAACCCCTGGCTTTGCGTGTCGCTCGCGCAACGGTTAGTGCGCGAAATACCCTGTTGGCAGGCTTCACGCTTGTTCGAGACCTGGGCACCGAGGGTGCCGGTGACGCCGACGTAGGTCTCAAGGAGGCCATCGCGCAGGGAATCATCCCCGGGCCACGAATGCTCGTCGTCACGCGTGCCATTGTTGCAACCGGAAGCTACGGCCCGAAGGGTTTCGATCCTCGCTGGGACGTTCCGCAAGGGGCGCAGGAGGCCAGCGGGATCGACGGCGTCATGCTGGCAGCGCGACAACAGATTAAAGCGGGTGCCGACTGGGTGAAGGTCTATGGTGACTATAGATGGGGTCCGAATGGCGAGGCCGAACCCACCTTTACGGAAGCCGAAATGAAGGCGATCGTCGACGTCGCTCACTCGAGCGGAAGGATGGTAGCTGTCCATTCGGCGACCCCTGAAGGGATGCGTCGCGCCGTCCTCGCGGGCGTCAACACTATCGAACATGGCGACGCGGGGACTCCGGAGGTGTTTCAGCTTATGGCGCAACATGGTGTGGCATTGTGCCCAACGCTGACGGCGACGGAAGCAATCACGGAGTACGGTGGCTGGCACAAAGGGGTTGGTCCTGAACCGGCGCGCATCACTGCAAAGCGTGCCAGCTTTCGGGCGGCACTGGCTGCCGGAGTGACGATCATCAGTGGCAGCGATGTCGGAGTCTTTACGCACGGCGACAACGCTCGCGAACTTGAATTGATGGTGGAGTACGGGATGACGCCGGTGCAGGCGCTTCAGTCAGCGACGTCGACTTCTGCGCGTGTTCTTCAGCTGGACACCAAGCTTGGCAGCATCAAGCCTGGACTCTACGCTGACATGGTTGCGGTTGACGGTGATCCCACGATCGACATACACGCGCTCCGAAAAGTCCGCATGGTCATGAAAGGTGGAGCTATTGTAAGACAGTAGGGACGGCGTACGGTCGCTGAGCTGCGAATAGAGCCGACATGCCAAATGTCGGCTCTATTTGTAGCCGGCTGCCTGCATTGTGAACAGTTCGTAATAGAGGCCCTTGTTCGCAAGCAATTCCTCGTGCGTGCCTTCTTCCTCCAGCTTGCCGTGTCTCAGCACAATGATCCGGTCCGCCATTCGCACAGTCGAGAAGCGATGCGAGATAAGCACTGCCATGCGTCCTGCGACGAGCTCCGAAAAGCGCAGAAACACTTCGTATTCTGCACGCGCGTCGAGCGCTGCTGTCGGCTCGTCGAGAATCAAAACCTGCGCTGCTCGAAGATATGCACGTGCGAGTGCGACCTTCTGCCACTCGCCTCCGGAAAGATCTACACCGTTCTCGAATCTTCTGCCGAGCATCTGCCGATAACCTTCCTTGAACTTTGGAAGCAGCGATGCGGCAAGCGACTGCTCCGCAGCGTTCTCAATCAGTGCAGGGACGGGTTCATTCACGCCCTCGAGCGCGTGCTCGACCGCGCTGATTTCGCCGACGCCGATATTCTCGTCGAACCGCATGTCGTATCGGACAAAATCCTGGAAGATCACGCCGATTGTGGCTCTAACAGAGGCCAGATCATACTCGCGCAGATCGCGCCCATCGAGGAAAATCGTTCCTTCGCTCGGGTCGTACAGTCGAGCCAGCAGCTTGGTGATCGTTGTTTTACCAGCGCCGTTCTCGCCAACCAGCGCAATGCGCTCGCCGGGACGGAGCGTGAGATTGAGTCCCCGCACTGCCCATCGTTCCTCGCTTCCGGGATACTGGAATCCGACGTTCTCGAAAACGAAACCCTGCTGGAGCGGATCGGGAACCGGCGGCGCATCCAGTCGCCCGGATATCGTCGGTTTCATCTCGAAGAACTCGAAAAGATCTCGAAGGTACAGTGCCTGTTCGTAAACGCCGCTCGCCGCCATCAGGATACTCTGAATCACATCTCGTCCCCGCCCGAACGACGCGGCGAGAAATGTCAGCGTCCCAACCGTTATCTGACCGCGAACTGCGCTCAACAGGATGATTACGTAGGCGCCGTAGTAACCGACCGTACCGAGAAACGACAGCAGCGTGCTGACAATTGCACGTCGGATGGAAAGTTTCCGGTTTTCGTCGTAGAACCGTTGCGAAAGTTCGTCGTACTTTCGCGTCAGCCAGCCGGCAAGCCCGAACATGTGGACTTCCTTGGCAGTTTCATCGCTCGCTCCCACGTATCGGAGGTAGTCAAGCTGCCTCCGTTCCGGCGTCCAGCGAAACAGCAGCGAATATCCGAGTGATGCATAATGCGTTTCCCCGAGGAAGCTCGGTACTATGGCGATGATCAGAAGAACGAGTAGCCATGGACTGCTCAACACCAACGCGCCGGCTAGCGTCAGCAGGGTAAGGAAGTCCTGCCCGATGCCAAGCAACTGCGTAAGCAGCGCGATCCGGCCCACTGTCTGTCGTCGCGCGCGCTCGAGGTGATCGTAGAAGTCGGGATTCTCGAATTGCGCGAGGTCAAGCGTTGCGGCGTGCTCCATCAACCGCACACTCATCTTGTTCGAGAAGAGATCGCTCAACAGACTCTCGACAAGCGCGGATATGCGCGCCATGATCTCGCCTGCGGACACGATCACCAGTTCGAGGATGATGTAGCGCCAGAGAAGATCGAGCCGGCCATTGCCGGCACGGGCCGCGATCACTCCGTCGATTATCAGTTTCCCGATCCAGAACGTCGCGACGGGTATGAAAGCACGCGCAATGCGGAGCAATATCATCGTGAGCGCGTAGCCACGATGCGTGTTCCACACAAGCTTGACGAGCGATGGGACGTGTCTCAGCGCATCGCGCCGCTCGGCCCACGTAGCGTTCTCCGCATCGGCGGCCAGCCGCGCTCGCGTTGCGCTGTGACCGCGACCGCCGCCGCCGGGGACTGTCATCTAGCGGACTACGGGGTGGCCCGCGTCCTCCCACGCCAGGAAGCCGCCTTCAATATCGTGAACGTCGTCAAATCCAAATGCTTCAAGCGTTGCTGCGGCGGCGCCAGATCTGCTGCCGCGTTGACAGTGAACGATGATCGGTCTATCTCGCGGCAGCTCAGACAGCCTGGTGTGAAGCGTCGGCAAGGGGATCAGTGTGGCATCGGGCAGGTGACCGGCCGCCCACTCGTCCTCATTGCGCACGTCGATAATCACCGCTCCATCGGTCGGTGAAAGAGAAGCCACCTCATCGGCTGTCATCATTCTGTGGAGGCGGTGCGCCGGCGGAATCGTCGCATCGCGATTCCGGGTCTTCATCGCACCGAAGTACGGAGGAGCAGTCGGTTGGCCGTCCAGCACTCGGTCTATGAAATCCGCCTCACTCATCGGAGTGAGTGCCCAATTTGCAACGCGCTCATAGCCGAGCGTGGACTGCGCGGCTGAGCTCATCGCCTTTCCGCAGGCGGAGCCCGCGCCGTGCCCTGGCCAGATCTGGAGATGATCCGGCAGTTTCCTGAAATTCGAAATAGAGTTGTACAGCGAGGCAGCAGCAGCTTTCATCGTTCCCGCCTGGCCGGCGGCGCGCTCCAGAAGGTCCGGACGCCCGACATCGCCAACGAAGACGAAATCACCAGTGATCGCACCGACCGGGATCTCACTTCGCATCAGATCCGTTACCAGAAACGTCAGGTGCTCAGGCGTGTGGCCGGGAGTGTGAATCACGTCGAGGCGAACCATTCCCAACGTGATGCTGTCGCCGTCGTGAAGTGTCGTCACGCCAGGTTCGCTCGCAAAAGCGTATTGCCAGCCGTCCCCACCTTCGGCCGATACGTACAACTGCGCGCCGGTGGCTTGTGCAAGCGCACGGGATCCGGAGGCGAAGTCCGCGTGAATGTGTGTCTCGGTGACCGCAACTATGTGAAGCTGCTCATCCCGCGCAGCGCGCAGGTAGCGATCCAGGTTCATGTTCGGGTCGATGACGATCGCTTCGGCACTTCTCTCGCAACCTATCATGTAGCTGGCCTGCGCGAGTGCGTCATCGTAATAGCGACGGAATATCATGCGGAACGCGGTTGAGGGGATGTAGCTGGTGCGCTTGGACTGTACAATAGGAAGATACAATCAGAAAGACGGTGTGTCGGCGCTCAGCCGAAGCCGGCCCGACCCACCCGCATGCCGGGTCGCGATCCGGTAAATTGTCCGGAATGACTCCAGCGATCGTGACCGAAGGGCTGCGGAAAGTCTACCCTGGCGCGGGTCGAGCCGGCCCGCCATCAGCGCCCGGCGCGCCGACGCCGGGTGATACGGTCGCGCTCGACGGACTCGACCTCATGGTGAACGAAGGCGAGTTTTTTGGGATCATTGGTCCCAACGGCGCCGGCAAGACTACTACGATCGGTATTCTGACCACGCGCGTGTTGCCAACTGGCGGTACCGCAAGTGTCGCCGGTGCGGACGTAGTAAGGAATAGCGTCACTGTGCGACAGCGAATCGGCGTCGTGCCACAACGTCCCAACCCGGATCGGTCGCTGGATGCGTGGGAAAATCTGATCTATCACGCGGCGTATTTCGGCGTTCCGCGTCGCGAAGCTGCTCGACGCGCGACAGAGCTCCTGGAGCGATTGGAAATTTCCGGGAAGGCACGACTGAAAGTCGATCAACTGAGCGGCGGACAGCAGCAACGGCTGATGATCGCGCGCGCGTTGATCCACGAGCCGACGATCCTTTTTCTGGATGAACCAACGGTTGGACTGGATCCGAATGCACGCAATTCACTGTGGGAAATTCTGCGGGAACTCCACAATCAGGGACGCACGATCGTGATGACGACGCATTACATGCCGGAAGCTGATGAGTTGAGCGACCGGATCGCGTTTATCGACCGGGGCCGATTGCTGGCGCTGGATACCCCCGAGAATCTGAAGATGCAGACGCCAGATGGATCGCTTGAGACGTTCTTTATTGCCAAGGCGGGACGAGGGCTGGACGCGTGACATCTGCTAGCGCCGTCGCATCTATCGCATCCATTGAGAACCCGCATCCGGCCGTGCCAGCGTGGAAGGTATTCCTGGCGCTTCTCAGTCGCGATGTTCGTGTCGCGCGACGAGAGCTGCCATTCTTCCTCGTTCGCACGATCATGCAGCCGATGCTGTTCGTGATTGTCTTCGGTTATCTGCTTCCCAAGATGGGCTTCACGCAGGCAGGTTATCAGGCCGCGTTGCTGCCGGGCATCCTGGCGCTCAGTCTCATGTTGTCATCGACGCAATCGGTCACACTTCCGATGGTTACCGAGTTCGGCTGGACCAAGGAAATCGAGGATCGCCTGCTCGCGCCGATAAGCACGGATCTAGTCGCCGTCGAGAAGATCGTGAACGCAATGATACAGGGAATCATCGCGGCGCTTGTCGTGCTGCCGCTCGCTCGACTTGTAATGGGCCCGGTTGCCGGATTCACGTTTTCGCACGTACCCGAGCTGTTCATTGTCGTCGTCCTTTCAGCCGCAGCGGCCTCCGCCTTCGGACTGCTCCTCGGCGTTCTCATAAGTCCGCAACAGATCGGATTCATGTTCAGTCTGATCATTACGCCGATGATCTTCTTCGGTTGCGCATATTATCCGTGGCGTGGACTCGACGTGGTACCGTGGCTCAAGTACGCGGTACTCATTAATCCGCTCGTGTACATCTCGGAAGGCCTGCGTGCGTCGCTCACTCCGTCCATGCCGCACATGCCGTTTGGCGCGATTGTCGGAGCGCTTCTGGTCCTCACTGTCGGATTTACATGGGCCGCACTATTCCGTTTCAGAAAGAGGGCGATAGGTTGATGGCAATCCAACTCGCGGAACCGTTTGACCGGTTCGCACAGGTCTTCGCACGTGCACAGGCTGAACTGCCGAGCAACTGTTTTCCGGACCCGAACGCGATGTCACTCGCGACTGTCGGGCCGGGCGGCCAGCCGTCCAATCGGATCGTGCTGCTCAAGGCGTTCGACGCGCGCGGCTTCGTGTTCTATACGAACTACGATGGACGAAAGGGAAGTGAGCTGCTGGCGAATCCACGCTGCGCTCTCTGCTTTCATTGGCCACCTATTGAGCTGCAGGTGCGGATCGAGGGTCGTGCAGAACAGGTCGAGGAAGCTGAAGCGGATGCGTATTTTGCAACTCGTGCCCGTCTGAGTCAGCTCGGCGCGTGGGCCTCGGAACAGAGCCGACCGGTGGCGCATGCTGGCGACCTCGCACGACGCGTCGCCGAGTTCGACGCCCGATTTGAAGGCAAGGAAGTGCCCCGGCCTCCGAATTGGTCCGGCTTTCGCGTTGTCCCGGAACGGATCGAGTTCTGGCACGCAGGAACCAACCGACTGCACGACAGAACCGTATACCTGCGCGACGGCGAAGGTTGGAAGGTCGAGACACTTTACCCGTAATTAGAATTCGAGCATGACCATCACACCGCTTCCCGAACCATTCGCTCAAATCGGCGGCGAGCCGTGGACGATTGAGGAGTCCCGCACCCTCTACAACATCGAAGGGTGGGGCAATGGCTACTTCGACATAAACGCGAAGGGCCATGTCGTGGTTCGTCCCGACAAGGAGGAACGCGGTCGCGAACTCGACCTGTTCGAGCTCGCGATGGATCTGGAAGCGCAGGGCGTAGGCATGCCACTGTTAATCCGGTTCTCTGACATTCTCCGCTCCCGCATACGCGACTTGCACCAGCGTTTCATCGCCGCCATGAAGGAGTTCGATTATACAGGTGGATACACCACGATCTATCCGATCAAGGTGAATCAACAGCGTCATGTCGTCGAGGAGATTGTTGAATTCGGCAAACCGTTCGGCGTTGGTTTGGAATGCGGAAGCAAGCCCGAACTGCAGGCAGTTCTTGGGCTCGTAGAAACCACGGGGCACGTCATTGTCTGCAACGGCTACAAGGACGAGGAGTTCATGCGCCTAGCCCTCATGGGGCAGAAGCTGGGGCATCAGGTCTTTATAGTGATGGAGCAGGTGAGCGAGGTCGACGTGCTACTCAAGGTTGCCGAGGATCTTGGTGTGCGACCGAACGTGGGCCTCCGCATCAAGCTGAATGCTGAAGGCGCGGGCCGCTGGGCCGAAAGCGGTGGCGAGAAATCCAAGTTTGGATTGAGCCCGTCACAACTCGTTCGAGTAATCGACAAGCTGACCGAGCGCGGGTATCTGGACTGCGTTCATCTCCTGCATTTTCATCTGGGCTCGCAGATCACCGACATCAGATACATCAAGGCAGGCCTTCAGGAGATTGCGCGCTACTACTCCGAACTCCGCAAGATGGGCGTTGACGTAACGCACGTTGACGTCGGCGGCGGACTCGGAGTTGATTATGACGGAACCCGATCCACCGCGTACGCAAGCGTAAACTACACGCTTCAGGAATACGCCAACGACATCGTGTACACTCTGGCAGAGGCGTGTCGCGAAGAAGAGCTCCCGATGCCGCATATCATCAGCGAATCTGGACGTGCCCTGACTGCGCATCACGCATTATTGCTATTGAGTGTGATTGACGTGGAATCGGTGACGGAGGTGGTGGCACCGGAGCTTACGGAAGATGATCACGCGCTGCTCCATGAGATGGCAACTGATCTTGAGACAGTGAACAGTCGGAGGCTTCGTGAAGTGTTTCACGATGCGACTTTCGACAAGGAACGCGCGCAGCAACTTTTCGCGAGTGGCGTGTTGACACTGCGCGATCGTGCGCGTGCAGAACAGCTGCATCTTGCAATCATCAACTCCGTCGCGCGCGAGGTTCGCAAGGACCCGGAAGAGCATTCGGAGATCATGGCAGATCTCGAGGCGATGCTGGTCGATCGCTATTTCTGCAACTTTTCGCTGTTTCAGTCGCTCCCGGACAGTTGGGCGATCGATCAGATATTTCCGATCATGCCAGTGCATCGGCTGGATGAGGAGCCGGTGCGTCGCGGTACGATCCAGGACATCACGTGTGACAGCGACGGCAAGATCGACCGATTCGTCGGCGGCGATCGCATCGCCCCGCGTCCCAGCCTTGAATTGCATCCATTCCACGACGGAGAACCGTACATCATCGGAATATTTCTCACCGGTGCGTACCAGGAGATCCTTGGCGATCTGCACAACCTGTTCGGCGACACAAACGCCGTGCACATCCGCATCAAGGAACGAGGATACGAGATCACTGATCTCGTTCACGGCGATACAGTTACGGAAGTTCTCGCCTACGTGCAGTTTCGCGCCGCGGATCTGCTGACGACCTTCCGACGCAAGGTCAGTAACGCCAAGAACCTCACTCGTGACGAGGCTAACGCCTTCATCGCGGATTATCTCGCAGGTCTGGAAGGTTATACCTATCTTGAAGGCGACGCCGCGAGATAATAAAGATTCGTGCGAGGGGTTCGCGGCTCTATTGCAGCCGACTCTGCTCAGTCATTCCCGCTTGCGCCGGAATGACTGAGCAGTAGGACTACGCTTCGAACCGACGACCGACTTCCGGCCAGTTCACGACATTCCACCACGCCTCGACGTATGCCGGGCGCAGGTTCTGATACTTGAGATAGTACGCGTGTTCCCAGACGTCGACGCCCAGGATCGGATGCTTCTTTTCCATCACCGGCGTGTCCTGGTTGGGAGTGCTGGTGATCGTCAACTTTGAACCGTCCTTGACGAGCCACGCCCAACCCGAGCCGAAACGCTTGCCAGCTGCGTCCGCGAACTGAGTCTTGAACGTCGCAAAGTCGCCAAACGATGCCTTGATGGCATCTGCGAGCTTGCCAGTTGGTTCACCGCCGCCCTTGGGCGACATGATCTCCCAGAACATCGAATGGTTCCAGTGACCGCCAGCGTTGTTGCGCACCGCGGTACGAATGGACTCCGGAACAGCGTCGAGGTGCTGCAACAGGTCGTCCAGAGATCGTGACTGCAGCTCGGGGGCTTTTTCGAGCGCAGCATTCAGGTTCTTGACGTAACCCCCATGATGCTTGTCGTGATGGATCTCCATCGTTCGAGCGTCGATTGAAGGCTCGAGTGCGGCGAAGTCATACGGAAGGGGAGGAAGCGTAAACGCCATGACGTTAATTCTCCGATTTGGATTTGAAGCGGGCGATCAATGCCGGCAAGATGGATAGGAATACGATAACCAGAATGATCAGCTCGATGTGCTTGGCCACTCCTGGAAATGTGCGACCAAGGAACAACCCGATGAGCAGCATAGACCATACCCACGCCACTCCACCAACAAGGTTGTAGACCAGGAAGCGCGGGTAATGCATCTCCCCCATTCCAGCTACCACCGGGGCGAACGTACGGATGATGGGCATGAACCGCGCGATGATGATTGTCTTTCCGCCGTGCCGTTCATAGAACTCATGTGCCCGCAGAAGGTGCTTTCGGTTGAATAGCAGCGATTGTTCTCGCGTAAACAGACGGTGCCCGCCCGCCTTGCCAATGGAGTAGCCGACTGAATCACCCGCGATCGCGGCGACGCTGAGGATCAGTCCGAGCAACCAGACATCGATGTATCCCTGCGAGCCAAGCAGTCCGGCTGTAACAAGCAAAGAATCACCCGGCAGGAAGAAACCAATCAGGAGTCCGGTCTCGGCGAAAATTATCGCTGCCATTCCGGAATACCCGGCCGCCTGCACCAGTCCGTTGACGTCGCGCAGTCGGTGGAATAGCTCCGTTAATCCTTGCATTCTCTGGTTGTGAGTGTGATTGCCAGTGTGAGCCGCGCCATTGACTCTCAAGTCAAGTCGAACGATCGTTCGTGAACGGTGCTGGCCATGGTCGTCGCTATCCTTGCAACGAGATGAAACTCGCGATTGCGCGGTGAGGACCGGCCGGCGACAAAGTTAACATCTTGCCGCTGATCGTCGCCGAGCGCGGAGTGCGTCAAGCGCGTGCGATCCGACAGGCCAAGTGGCGTGGCATCAATCCTGTAGATGCGTATGTCATGCGCACGCGATGTGCTTGAGCATGGACTGCACACGGCGAACCGACTGCGGTGGCACCCGGCTTGGCGCAACCCGGCCATTTGCGCAAGTAACACCCATGGGTTGCAAGCACGATCGACCAAGAGTGGAGATTCAAGATGTCCGATGAAACTGAACGAATCGTGCCCCGCAGCAGCACGCCCGTGATCGAACCGGAAGGAACCGACATCGACGATGCTCGCGCACGCCGACCGGCGTCGCCGAAGCGCATGCAGGTCCGAGCCGCCGACCTGGAGCCTTATGTCGGGCTGAAGTATCTATCGCGACTTTTCAAACTGATGGCGATTATTCTGATCCTCGTTCTGGCCGCCGAGGTCATTACGGGGCTCGTCTCAAGTGGGCTGTCAGAGTTCCCAGCGATACTCGGCGAAATCAGCAGGCTTATCGTTTTGGCGGGACTGCTCTGGGGGTGCGGTGATCTTGCAATTCTCCTGATTGACATGGGTCACGATCTGCGAGCGACACGGATCCTGCTCGGGCGGCAGTTGGCGCACAGCATGGATGAACAGTTGGCGCGGATCGATCCTGGAATGACACACGCTGCCGACGAGTCGGAGCAACTCGTGTGATATTTGATGGGCGCGAATGCTTCGTTGGTTCACAATTCATCGTGTTGAGGTAAACAAGATGCTCTGGACAATCGCCGTAGTCCTTTTCATTCTCTGGCTCCTTGGCTGGCTCATCTTTCCAATTGTGGGCGGCCTGATTCACGTTCTCCTCGTGGTGGCGATAATCGTCGTGATCTTCCGCCTGATCACTGGCCGCAGGCCGGTCGTCTAGCGTCGTGCAGCTGCCGAACGTATCAACCGACGGGCCGGTAACTGATCCGCTGGTGAACGTTGTGGCAAAGTCCGGTCTATCCCGCGTGCTCGCGGTGAACGTTGGTCAGGTGCGCGAGGTTGACTGGAACGGCCGCAAGGTTCGAACGGGGATATGGAAGTTTCCGGTTACTGGCGAGCCCGTAGCCCTCCGCGGCGTGAATCTGGCGGGTGACGATCAGGGCGACCGGCAGGCGCACGGCGGCCCCGACAAGGCCGTCTACGCCTACGCAATCGAAGACTACCAGTACTGGAATGAGCGCGAAGGGGTCGACATGCGATCGGCGGCGTTCGGCGAGAATCTTACTGTGCAGGGGGTGGATCTCCGCGCGACATTGGTTGGCGAACGCTGGCGAATCGGAACCGCGGAGTTGGAAGTAGCGCAGCCGCGGCTGCCGTGTTACAAGCTCGGGATTCGGATGGGCGACGCAACATTTCCCGCGCGATTTCAGGCTGCTGGCCGGCTCGGGGTGTACTTTCGCGTTGCCGTAGAAGGCGAAATTACCTCCGGCGACCAGATAACCGTCACGCATCGTCCGGCGCATGGAGTCACTATCGGTTCGATGATCGAAGCACTTGGCGATCGGAGCATTGCAGCCAAGCTGCTTGAGGCGGGGTACCTGCCGAATTTCTGGCGACGCGTCGCTTCCGGGGAGTCTGTGTCGTGAGCCGCGACGTTCGACCCGGATGGTATGTCGGTGCACAAGCGTGGCGATCGGTTTCTCGCCGCAATCATCTGGCCTCGTAACGCGTCAGCAGCGTTTTCTGCTACCTTACGCCGTGCCAGAATCCATCCTTACACGCGTTGTGGTCGTGCTTTACGAGCCGCAGGACCCCGTCAACATAGGTGCGACTGTTCGCGCCATGAAAAACATGGGGGCGACTGATCTGAGGTTGGTGCGCCCTTGCGAGTACACCGAGTACCGGCTGGCCGGTATAGCCCACGGTACGGCAGACGTGATTGAGCGCATCGAGCATTTTGACACCCTGGACGAAGCTTTGGCCGATTGTGTGAAGGTCGCGGCGTTCACTGCGAGGCGTCGTGCGGCCAAGCGGACACTCACCGACGCCAGGGCGGCGGCGCCGCTCATTCGCAGTGCCACTCAGGAGGGGAAGGTGGCGCTGTTGTTCGGTCGGGAGGATAGCGGGTTGCCGAACGATGCAATGGACCGTGGCCATCTTGTGGTGACGATTTCCACAACGGAGCACAGTTCGCTTAACCTGGCGCAGGCTGTCCTGCTCGCCCTGTACGAACTGCATGTCGCTGCCGCCGACGCGACGCGCATAATCCGCCCGCCCAAGCGCGATGCACCCGCGGCTCTGGCCGCCGATTACGAGTTGATGTTCCAGGATGCGGAGCAAGCGCTGGACTCGGTTCAGTTCTTCAAGACACGCCATCATGACCGCATTATGCGCTCAATTCGGTCACTCGCGTTCCGTGCTTCACCAGATACGCGGGAGATCGCGCTCATGCGCGCCATGGCGATCGAGGTTTTGCGTACGATCGATCGCATCAAGCGCGGCCTTGCATCATAGGCTTCTAGCGGCGATAATAAGCGCACATCTTGGCTTGTGAACGTTTTCACAAAGCCGAGCGTTTCACTCGCCTTTAACTACGATTCGCGGATGGCGTTGCGAAGGAAGTGGCTCACGGTATCGGGATTCATTGCGATAGCTGCAGCGGCCACGATGCTCTCGGCATTTAGCGGCGCCTCAACGTCGCAGGGTTTCAGCCCCGTGCAGCCGGTTCGATTCCCACATCCCCTGCATGTACAGACGTTGAAGATGAACTGCCTGTACTGCCACTTTTCCGCCAACAAGTCTCCGGATCCAGGCATGCCAGCCGTTGCGACCTGCATGGGTTGTCACGCTCTGGTTGCGACCAACAAGCCAGAAATCAAGAAATTGGCCGCGTACTGGAATAAGAAGCAGCCGGTACCGTGGGTTCGGATGCACAAGGTTCCCGAGTACGTCCACTTCCCGCACATGAGTCACGTGAACGCTGGGGTTTCTTGCCAGACGTGTCACGGTCCGGTTCAGAATATGAATCAGGTCTATCAATACTCTTCTTTGAATATGGGTTGGTGCGTCAGCTGCCATATCGGCCAGTCGAACCCGCCATTCAAGGCGCGCTACGACTGCGCTGCCTGCCACTACTGAGCCGCGCATGAGCAGCGAAGAAACAGAATCGAAGGGAATCAAGCGCAGAGACTTTCTAAAAGTTGTCGGGGGCGGCGTTGCAGTTGCGGCGTCCATCGGCTGCGAATCGGACAGAGTCGAGAAGCTGATTCCGTATCTCGTTTCGCCTGACAACACCGTACCAGGCGTTTCGACTTACTACGCAACCACCTGCCGAGGCTGTGCAGCCGCGTGCGGACTGATCGCCGAAACCAGGGACGGACGGACCACCAAGCTGGAAGGGAATCCGGATCATCCTGTGAATCGCGGCGCGCTGTGCGCAACTGGCCAGGCTGAATTGCAGGCACTGTACAATCCGGATCGGTACCGCTCGCCGATGATTCGGAAGAATGGCAAGCTGGTCGCGGCGAAATGGGATGAGGCGCTCAAGCTCTTCTCGCAGAAACTTGGTGAGACGCGCTCGCGCGGTGGTGCAGCGAACGCGGTCTTCATCAATCAGCATGAGTCCGGTTCGTTCCCGGCGTTCCTCGATCAGTGGTTGACCGATTTCGGAATGCCGGCGCACATCAGCTACGATGCGGGTGTTGATACAGAGGCAATAGCAGCGCACACAGCAGCGTATGGCGTTGCGTGGCCGCGTTTCGATTTCAATGCGACGCAGCTCGTCATATCATTCGGCGCAGATTTTCTGGATGGATGGGGACCATCGGTTCCGCAGCAGTTGGACTGGTCCGATGCGCGCGCAAAGCTGGTCGGCGCACCGCGGCTCGTGTTCGTTGGTGCGCGACGCTCGCTCACCGGCTTGAATGCCGATACGTGGATCGATTGCAAGCCAGGCACGGAGGTTTCAGTTGCGCGGGCCCTGTCGGGCGAGATGTCCGTCGCCGCAGCTGCGCAGGCGTGTGGTGTTGATGCGACGCGGCTGCAGGCCGTTGTAGACGAGTACAAGGCTGCCAAGCCTGCGCTCGTTCTGGCAGGTGGCCATGTTGCCGGCGCAGCGCAATTGCTGGCGGCGGCATCGGCGCTGAATCACTCGAACGGCGCCATGGGTACTGCGATTCGTCCGGACCAGGCGCTGCTTGGCTACGAAGGGATCGCGGCTCCGGCTCAGCTTCGCGCCGCGGTCGCGCGCATGAACTCTGGCGCCGTGTCGCTGCTCATGGTTCGCGGTGCCAACCCCGCGTACAGCATGCCGAAGAGCACCGGCTTCGCACAGGCGATGCTGAAGGTGCCGTTCAAGGTGTCGTTCTCGAGCATCATGGACGACACGAGTGAGTTGTGCGATCTGATACTTCCGGATCATCATTCGTTGGAACAGTGGGGCGACGCGGAACCTGTTCGCGGTACCCTCTCGTTGCAGCAGCCGACGATGGATCCGGTGTTCGACTCGCTCGCGACTTCCGACGTTCTCATCCGGATTGCGAAGGGCGATCCGGCAACGGCCGCGAAATACGCGATGCCGGATTACCAAAGCTGGTTGCTCGCGCGTGTTCCTGGTGGCTCGGCTGGAATGGCGGCCGCGCTACCAAAGGGCATCGTGGCCGGTAGCGCGCTGGCGCGCACCGCGGCACGCCCGGCACTTCCGGCAATCGCGCAGGTTCCCGACATCGCGACCACTTCCGGCGATCTGTATCTATACGTTTACCACCACCCAGTGCTTCGTGATGGCCGGGGCGCAAACAAGCCGTGGCTTCAGGAGCTTCCGGATCCCGTAACCAAGCTTACGTGGCAGACGGTAGTGGAGATGCATCCGCTCACCGCCCGGAAGATGGGTCTCGACAACAGCGATCTTGTTGTCGTAACAACCAGCGCTGGTAAACTCGTCGCACCGGTCTATCTCTATCTCGGTATCCGGCAGGATACCGTTGCGATCGCTGCCGGTCGCGGGCACGTCAACGCCGGCAGATACGCCAAGGCCGGCGAGAATGCGTTCGATCTGGTGCCGCTCGCAGAAAATGCTGCCGGTGGAATCGCACTCGTGAATACGCGGGCCACTGTTGTAAAAGCTGGTGGCAGCATGTTGCTCGCGACGACCGAGGGTTCTGCAAGACAGCACCTTCGCGACATCGCGCGCGCGATACCCGTCGCCGAACTTAATGGTGGCGCCGCACACAAGGAAGAGCCGGAAGAAGAGCACTTCCAAGGTGACGCGTCGCACGAATTTTTGCCTGGTCTCCGGTCTCCGGTCGCGACCGACGCACAAGGTGATTTTGGCGATCCGACGTCCAAGGACAAGGGGATGTACGATCCCAATCATTGGAGCAACATGGCCAAGCGTCGCTGGGCCATGACGATCGACCTTGCTCGTTGCACAGGATGCGCGGCGTGCGTCACTGCATGCTACGCGGAGAACAACATTCCGACAGTTGGTGCAGATTGGCAGGCGGCACAGATACTTCCGGACCGCACGGGCTTTGGCGCGAACATTACGCGAAGCCGCGAGATGGCCTGGATTCGTCTCGAGCGCTACTACGAGGGCGGGGAAGACGGTAGCGCGGACTTCGAGACGCGCTTCATCCCGATGATGTGTCAACACTGCGGCAACGCTCCGTGTGAGCCAGTCTGCCCGGTGTACGCGACCTACCACGCGCCCGATGGACTCAATGTTCAGGTCTATAACCGGTGCGTCGGTACGCGTTACTGCTCCAACAACTGCCCGTACAAGGTTCGCTACTTCAACTGGTTTGGATATGGTGAACCGCATCGCCCGCAGTATGCATTCCCGGAACCACTCAACTGGCAGTTGAATCCTGACGTGACAGTGCGTGGCAAGGGTGTCATGGAGAAGTGCTCCATGTGCGTCCAGCGCATTCGTGGCGCAGAGCATCGCGCGAAACTCGAGGACCGGCCGTTGCGTCCTGATGAGTTTACCACTGCCTGCGCAGAGGCGTGTCCATCGCGTGCAATCACGTTCGGCGATGCTGCAGATGAGTCGTGGTCAGTCACTCGTTTGATCAAGGACGAGCGTGCATATCATGTATTCGAAGAGCTTAACACATTCACCGCGGTAGTCTACTTGAAGAAAGTCAATCACCCGTCGCCGGCTGCAGAGCCGGCGAACGCGTAGGAGTCCGCGGATGGCAACAGCCACTAAACCAGTCGAGGATGTCGAGCTGCTGCGTCGGCCGAATATCCCGTCGGCAGACGTACGACTTCCCGCCGTAAAGGATTACGAGCAGGTCGACGACGAGATTACAGCGACGCTGCACCCAACGGCCCAGTGGTTTATCGGGCTCGGTGTAGCGATCACCTTCCTCTTGATCGGCGCGCTCGCGTGGACATATCAGATTTACA
>JBDTAW010000035.1:0-19450 GCA_039924445.1 Gemmatimonadaceae bacterium | reverse complement strand
CACGAATCGCGACGGCAGACATGTGTGCTCCAGATTTGAGTCACACATGAATAATCGCAACCGCACTCGACGCGGTCCCCCGACTACAAACCGCCGGTACCGTTTCCTTGCAGACCGTCGCGCGATCAACTCGCGCGCGACGCAACTACGCCATCACAGCCCCGTGGCACTTCTTGAACTTCTTTCCCGATCCACACGGACACGGATCGTTGCGCTTCACGTTGGTCCAGTCAGCGCCGGCAGGCGCACCGCCCGAAACTCCCGGAACTCCTGCAGGCGCGCTCGGCGTGAGTGAGCGCTGACGTCCGAGACCGGTAACCGATGGTTCGGGGCGCGTAGTCGCGGCTTCCTCACTCGGGGTCTCGGCGGGCCCGATATCCATCTCCTCCTCGGTGCCCGTCTCGGGTACCGCTGGTCCGTCGTCCTCGAGGATTCCGAGTGCGTTGTAGTGGCGCTTCGGTGCCTGCTGTTGCGGTTTGCTCGCAAACTGACCGCGCGGATCGGATCCACCAGACATCGGGTCGGCTGCGTTCTGCTGTCCCTCGAAAACAATCTGCGCACGTGCGAATCGCTCGGTAAACGTGTGCTGGATGTCCTGCATGAGGTCGACAAACATTGCGTACGCTTCCTGCTTGTACTCGACGAGTGGATCCTGCTGTCCCCACGAGCGATAGTGGATCGCATTGCGCAACTGATCCAGATCGTAAAGGTGATCCTTCCATTTCTCGTCCAGCACGTTGAGCATGACCAGCGACAGCAACCGGCCCGCGAACTCGTTCAGGCTGGCCATCTTTTGCTCAAATGCCTTGGTCGCGGCGGTCAGCGCCGCCTGCCGGACAGTTGCCATCGTAGTCGGCCACGCTCCGGCCTTCTCGAATTCCGGCACCACGAGCACGTAGTTCTGCTGTAGTTCCTGCCGTAGCAGTTCGATATCGAAGACGCCGTCTGGTGGCGTGTCCGCGAGCGTAGTCTCGACGCGCGCGCCCACGGCCTTCTCGATCATACGCTCCGCTTCAGCGCGAAGTTCCTCACCGCCTTCCAACGCGAACGAACGCAACGAGTAAACAACCTCACGCTGCTGATTCATCACGTCATCGTATTCGAGCAGACGCTTGCGAGACTGGAAGTTCTGCAACTCCACACGCTTCTGTGCCTGCTCGATGGAGCGAGTGATCATTGAGTGCGTTAGTACTTCGCCCTCCTTCGCACCCATCGCATCCATCAACTTCGCGATTCTGTCGGATCCGAAGAGTCGCATCAGGTCATCTTCGAGCGACAGGAAGAATTGCGATGCGCCCGGATCTCCCTGACGACCGGCACGACCACGAAGCTGCCTGTCGATACGACGCGACTCGTGTCGCTCAGAACCGATGATGTGCAGGCCGCCAATCTCCATCACGTCAACCAGTTTTCCTTCGCCGTCGTTGACCTTGGATGCCTTGGATGCCGTCACCCCTGCGCCAAGCTTGATATCGGTTCCGCGGCCTGCCATGTTCGTGGCAATCGTCACCGCTCCCGGGTGACCGGCTTCCGCGACGATTTCGGCTTCACGCTGGTGATATTTGGCGTTCAGTACGTTGTGCGGAATGCCGGCGCGCTTGAACAGCTTGGAAAGCGTTTCAGACACGTCCACATTGACGGTGCCAACGAGTACCGGAAAACCAAGCTCATGCAGCCGCTGAGTTTCTTCGGCGATCGCGTTGTACTTCTCGCGACGAGTCTTGAAAACAAGATCGTTGCGGTCGTCGCGAATGACCGGCCGATTGGTCGGGATCACAGCGACGGCAAGCTTGTAGATCTGGTGGAACTCGGACTCTTCGGTCTCAGCTGTACCCGTCATACCGGCCAGCTTGTCGTACATGCGGAAATAATTCTGAATCGTGATAGTAGCGAGCGTCTGCGTCTCACCCTGTACACTTACAGATTCTTTCGCCTCAACCGCCTGGTGCAGCCCCTCGGACCAGCGACGGCCTGGCATCGTACGGCCGGTGAACTCGTCGACGATCAGAACCTCGCCATCCTGCACCACATAGTTGACGTCCTTCTCGTACAATGAGTGAGCACGAAGCAACTGGTGAATGATGTGCAGCTTCTCGGACTTGGCCGCGTACTCCGCGTTGATCTTGTTACGAGTCTCGATCTTCTCAGCGGGCGTCATGTCAGGATCGTGATCGATGTCATGAACCTGCTGCGAGATATCCGGAAGAATGAACTGCTCGCGATCGTTCGGCGACATGAAGTCGATTCCACGATCCGTAAGGTGGACCTGCTGGCCCTTTTCATCGAGCACGAACAGGAGATCTTCCTCGATGTCACGCATCTCCTGACGGCTGGCAGTCACGCGCCGATCGGCGATGTGCTTCAATTCCATGTTCTGCACGAGCTGCTTGACGCCGGACTCGTTCAGCAACTTGAGCAATCGCTTGTTCTTGGGAGCGCCAAGGCGTGCCTTGTAGAGGAGCACACCAGCCGTGTCAGTATCACCCTCGCGCAGCGCGCGCTCACCGTCAGCCGTCAACGTGTTCGCAAGTTCCGTCTGCATGCGCGCAAGCCGCGCAACCGCACCATTGTGAAGCGCGTATGCTTCATCGACTTCGTTTCCGACAGGTCCCGAGATGATGAGCGGCGTCCGTGCTTCATCGATCAGTACCGAGTCAACCTCGTCGACGATGGCATACGCATGTGTCCGCTGAACACGCTGCTCCAGCGAAACCACCATGTTGTCACGCAGATAGTCGAAACCAAACTCGTTGTTGGTACCGTACGTGATGTCGCACTCGTACGCTGCACGCCGTTCGGGCGTGCCCGGCTCTGTGTCGTCCAGACAGCCTACGGTCAGTCCGAGGTACTTGTAAAGATGGCCCATCCACTGTGAGTCGCGGCGGGCCAGATACGAGTTGACGGTGATCAGATGCGCTCCCTTGCCAGGCAGCGCATTGAGGTAGAGCGGCAAGGTCGCAACAAGCGTCTTCCCCTCACCCGTGGCCATTTCCGCAATCCGTCCGCGGTGCAGCTGAATTCCTCCGACGAATTGCACGTCGTAGTGAACCATGTTCCAGACTTCGTCGCGGCCCGTCACCATCGCCGTTGTGCCGAGCAGTCTGCGCGCAGCTTCACGTACCGTGGCGAACGCCTCGGGAAGAATCGCGTCGAGTGTTTGCGCGATCGTAGCGCGCAACTCACCCTCGAGACCACCACGACCATCCGCTCCACCCAGTTCGTCGTCGATCGTCTCACGCTCTGCCGCTGACGAAGCCGCACGCTTGCGCTCCCTCAACTCGGCGATGCGCCGCTCCAGATCCTGCGTCGCCTCTTTGATAAGCGCTCGAAACTTCGCTGTCTGGCCCTGCAACTCTTCGTCCGAGATCGACTGCAGCTTGGCGTATTCCGCATTGATCGTGTCGACCAATGGCTGCACACGCCGTCGCTCCCGGTCGTGCCGGGTGCCGAAGACATTCCTGATGAGGCTGGTTACTTGTGCGCCCATTTATACAACCTTTCCAATTCAATTATCTCCGCGACTGCGTCCTGCACGAAGCCGCGCACCGACCTGTCATTCCGCGCGCGAGCGCGAACCTCGGTCGACGAAACCTCCACAACGCGGCCGGAGTAGGTACTCTCCTTTTTCCGCGCAAGTATTTCTATATGGACGAGCGTTCGAATTGTCTCCGGCTCGTGCCACTCTTGAAAACGCGACCATGCATCCTCACCGACGAGCAAATACAGCTCCGCGTGAGGCCATTGCGATGCAAACGACTGTACGGTCGCAACGGTGTAAGATAACCCGGATCGGTCTATTTCGATCCGGCTTGCCTCGAAGATCTCGCTCGCTGAGACTGCAGCTTCCACCATCCGGAAACGCTGTTCAGCGGACGCCAGATGCGGCGTCGCAGCCTTGAGCGGCTGCTGAGCCGCAGGCACCCAGATCACACGGTCAAGCTGAAGCCGTTCGGCGGCATCGACTGCCGCCAGATAGTGCCCTACGTGCGGGGGGTCGAAGCTTCCGCCGAAGACGCCGATCCGCACTGGTGGCGCACCTCATTATCGTTGGGGTAAGCCTTCACTGCCTGGGCGCAAAGATCCCTGGCATCGTCCGTGTATTTGATCGCCCGGTAGCCTTCCAGCAACTTCAGATACGCCGTTTTTGTCGCCGCCGCCTCGGGATGAAGCCTGATCACATCCTTGAGATAAATGATCGCCGAGTCGTACGCACCGCGCCTCAGATAGTGCGCACCGACCTCGAGGTCCTTCACCGCGAACATGTTGTCCAGCTTCGCGAGCAGCACTTTGGCCTGCGGGACCAAGTGCGAATCGGGATACAGCTCAACCAGCGATTGCAGCGTATTCTCCGCCGACTTGCCGTAGGTCGGATCCAGCTCGGGCCTGCGCCACATCTTGGAGTATGCGCGGCCACCGGCAAGTAGCGCTGTCGGCGCGAGACTATCGTCCGGGAACGATTCCGAAATTCGCGTGAAGCTCTGCGCCGCCAGAAGATGGTCGCCGTTCTTGTCCTGCGACTGGCCCAGGTAGTAGTACGACAGCGGCAGCATTGGATCGCGGGCTGGCAAATCGTGCGTCAGAAGCTCGAAGCCTTTCGCTGCGTCATCGTATTTGTGCCCGTTGAACAACTTGAGCGACGTCGCGTAAAGCTGTTCGGGATTGCTCTCGTAAACTTTCGGATCGAAAGGATGCTGACACGCCGTCATGGCAACAAGTGCCAGTGCGGGGCCCAGTGCTACAAGCGAGCGGCGAACACGATTCACGCGGTGGCTTCCTGTCCGCCGATCGCTCGGCGTCCTATCGAGTAGTAAATGAGACCGACCGTCGACATCTTGCGAGGGTCGTAAAGATTGCGCCCGTCGATAACGATGGGACGCTTCAAAGTAGTCTTGAGTCGGTTGAAATCGGGATGTCGGTACTCATTCCAGTCAGTGACGATAACCAGCGCATCGGCTCCGATGAGCGCTTCATACCCCGTTTCGGCGTAGGCGATCTTGCCACCTGCATCTCCGAGCCTGCGTCGCGCCTCGTCCAATGCGGCAGGATCGTGCGCGCAGACTGTCGCTCCCCATCCGATGAGCTGCTCGATCAATACGAGCGACGGTGCCTCGCGCATATCGTCTGTGCCTGGTTTGAATGAAAGCCCCCAGATTGCCACTCGGTAGCCTTCAAGTACTTTATCATCTGATGTTGGTAACTGGCTGGTAGAATTGTACTTACCGTTATCATTCTGATATTTTGAATTAGCCAGCAGGGCGTTCTTCACTTTGTCGCCAAGGCGGCGCTTCTGCAATTCATTTGAGCGATCCACGGACGCGAGCAGCCCGAGTGCGACGTCGGCCTGCGCCGCTGTACGAACGAGCGCCTTCACGTCCTTCGGGAAACAGCTCCCGCCATAACCTGGCCCAGGAAACAGAAAACTAGGCCCTATTCTGGTATCGCTCCCGAGGCCACGGCGGACCTGATCGACATCCGCGCCGGTCGCCTCGCATAGTGCGGCGATCTCATTCATGAAAGTGATTCGTGTAGCCAGCATCCCGTTGGCGGCGTACTTGGTCATCTCTGCGGAGGCGATGTCCATGTAGATAACCGGCCGGCCGGTTCGCAGAAACGGCGCGTACAACTCGCTCATTACAGTGCGGGCGAACTCGCTGTCGAGGCCGAGGACAACGCGATCGGGCTTGAGGAAATCCTCGACCGCTGCCCCTTCCTTGAGGAACTCGGGGTTGCTGACCACGTGGAACGGGAAGCGTGCGCGTCGCGCAACTGCCGCCTTGACCAACGACGCCGTACCGACCGGCACCGTCGACTTGGTGACGACGACCGTCTCGCGTGCGATGGCGCGGCCAACTGAGTCGGCGACGGCGAGTACGTGCGAGAGATCTGCAGATCCGTCCTCATCTGGCGGTGTGCCCACTGCTATGAATACCACCTCAGCTCCGGCAATCGCGCGCTCGACATCGGTGGTAAAGATGAGCCTGCCGTCAGCCTGATTGCGCTCAACGAGTGCATCGAGTCCCGGCTCGAAGATCGGGATCTCATTCTGCTTGAGCAGCTCGATCTTCCGACTGTCGAGGTCGGCGCACACTACCGTATTACCGGTCTCCGCGAGGCACGCTCCCGCGACCAGGCCGACATAACCCGTTCCGACTACCGCGATGTTCATCGAGTGCTAGGCGACGGCTGCGGAGAGTGGAACGATTCGACCGTTTTTTGACTTGAGACCCTTCGTGGCGTTACGTGCATCGACGACGACGGTAGCCAGATCGACGACGCGCTGATAGTTGACCGAGTCGTGATCGGTGACAATCACAACCGCGTCCGAACTCTTGAGCACGGCATCGGTGAGTTCCACGCTGGTGAACGTGTGGCCATCCTCGCGGAAGGTCGTCACGTGCGGGTCGTGGAACGAGACCTTGGCACCACGTGCCTCGAGCAGCTTGATGACGTCGAGCGCGGGGCTCTCCCGCATGTCATCGATGTTCTTCTTGTAAGCGACGCCAAGCACCAGCACGTTGCTGCCATTGACGGATTTCTGCTCCTGGTTGAGCGCCTGTGCGACCTTTTCTACCACGAGTGCTGGCATCTGGGAATTGATCTCGCTCGCGAGATCAATGAACCGGGTCTTGTAGTTGAGGGTGCGCATCTTCCACGCGAGGTAATGCGGATCAAGCGGAATGCAGTGCCCACCGATACCGGGACCGGGTGTGAACTTCATGAAGCCGAACGGCTTGGTGGCTGCCGCGTCGATCACTTCCCACACGTTCACACCCAGCTTCTCGCAGACGATCGCCATCTCATTGGCGAGGCCGATGTTCACCGAGCGGAAAGTGTTCTCAAGAAGCTTGACCAGCTCCGCCGTCTCGGTCGACGAGACGGGGACGATCGTATCGAGGCAGCTCTGATACAGTGCCGCGGCGACTTCGGTGCACGCTGCGGTAATACCGCCAACGACCTTAGGCGTGTTCTTGGTATGCCATACCGGGTTGCCAGGATCAACACGCTCAGGGCTGAACGCGAGGAAGACATCGCTGCCAATCTCGAGCCCTGCAGCCTCGAGTTTAGGCTGCATCAGCTCCCGCGTTGTTCCGGGATACGTGGTGCTCTCGAGAACGACGAGCATTCCCGGGTGCGCGAACTCGCTGATCGTCGCGGTTGCGGCGACGACATAGCTCATGTCCGGGTCGCGCGTCTTTACGAGTGGCGTGGGGACGGCAATCGAGACGCAGTCCATTTCCTTGATGCGGACTGGATCCGTCGTGGCCTCGAACATCTTCGTGCCGACAACTTCTGCGAGATCCGCATCCGCGACGTCAAGAATGTGCGACTTTCCGGAATTGAGAAGATCGGTCACGCGCTTGGAGACGTCAAACCCGATCACCTTGAACCCGGCGCGGGCAAATTCGACTGCAAGAGGGAGACCCACATAGCCGAGTCCAACAACACCGATCACTGCAGAGCGGTCGGCAATCTTGTCTAGAAGACGCTGCTTGTTATCCATTCGTATTTGGGCTCTCAACGGCCATAGAATGCGCGAACAGACGAGATCACCTCGTCGCGCTGTGAATCGGTAAGCTCCGGGTATACCGGCAGCGATACAACTTCCTTCGCCGCGCGCTCGCTCTGGGGGAAGTCCCCTTCCTCGTAACCGAGGTAGGCGAAGCACGGTTGCATATGCAGCGGAAGCGGGTAGTAGATCGAATTTCCGATGCTTCGCTGTTTGAGAAATGCCTGGAGTTCATCGCGGCGCTCAGCGCGCAGCGTGTACTGATTGTAGATGGATTCGTTGCGCGGATCGATAGCCGGCGTACGCACACCATCCAGATCCGCGAACGCGTTGTCGTACAACGATGCGTTGCGGCGGCGGGCAGCGCTCCATGCTTCGAGGTGGGGCAGCTTGGCCTCCAGTACGACAGCCTGGAGAGTGTCGAGCCTGCTGTTGTATCCGACCTCTTCGTGAAAGTAAGTCTTCACGCTGCCATGCGTTCTGAGCCGGCGAAGTCTTGCGTCGAGTTCATCACTTTGAGTGACGACCATGCCACCGTCGCCGTATCCACCGAGGTTTTTGGATGGGAAAAAGCTGAACGTCCCGATGTCCGCTATTTCGCCCGCCATGACTTTCTTGCCATTCACTTCCCTGCTCGCGCCGATCGATTGCGCGGCATCTTCGATGATGGGCATGCCATCCGGCAGGACTGACCGTAATCCATCGATCGCCGCCATCTGTCCGAACAGATCTACAGCGATCACAGCCTTGACGTCCGGTGTATTGCGCACTGCTTCATCCACCGCTTCGACTGATATGTTGAATGTGTCAGGATCGATGTCGGCGAATACGGGGCGCGCACCGACGTTATGCACAGCCCCAGCAGTTGCAAAGAAGGTAAACGGAGTGGTTACCACCGCGTCATTGCGACCGACGTCAAGTGCCCGGAGCGCAAGAAGAATGGCGTCCGTGCCGTTGGCACAGCCAATCGCGTGAGCCGCATTGGACAGCTTTGCGACGAGGCCTTCGAGACGCTCGACAGGCTCACCGAGTATGAAGGTCTGCCCGTCAATAATTGGCATGATCGCCGCGAGGACCTGATCGCGAATCGTTCCGTGCTGAGCTTTGAGATCTAGTAGAGGTACGGCCATTGGTTCCATGGGAAATCGCGCCATCCGGCTATCCCCGCCAGAAGCGCTGATACAGCCTTGAAAGATCGCCGGTTAGTGCGTCGTAAGTCAATTAATTTCCACTGTAGAAGCATGGGAAGAGTTGACCCTGCTGAAGCAATGAGGATGGATGGACCCCTACACCGTACACTCAATCATCCGCGACTGCACCGTGGTCGCGCTCGCCGCAATTGCCCTGATCGGCTTTCCGGTGGCGCGAGCGCACGCTCGGCGCATCGAAAGGACACCGCGGGAGCCAAGGCCTCTGTCGACGGCCGAGGCGTCTGACGCGAGGCTGGAGCGGGTTGAGCGGGCTGTCGAGGCAATGGCGCTCGAAGTCGAGCGGATGTCGGAGGGGCAACGGTTCATGACCAGGCTCCTCTCCGAGCCCAGCCGAAGCAGTCAGCCGGCGGATGGCGGCTGACCCGCCGCAGATACCGCAGCAAAAAAGGCCCCGCGTTTGGCGGGGCCTTTTCGATTCGCCTGTGATGACAGATTTAGCGCTTGCGACGGCGACGAACAATTGGAACAAGCCCGAATAGTCCCGTTCCGAGGAGCGCGATCGACGAAGGCTCCGGAGTCGAACTGGTTGTCTCGAAGTTGTACGTCGTTCCCGCATCGCCGTTAAAACCAACGGTTACGTTATCGACGGCACCTGCGAAATTCGACACGCGCCCGAACCCGACGGACATTCCAACGATCATTGGATTGTCATTCGCATAGCAGGATGTCGCCCAGTCGGCCAATGTCGAAAACTTCTGCGCGCCACTCGTAAGAGGCTGGCACGAGGTATCCGTAGGGCCTGACATCGACCGCCAGAAATCGCCGTTCGCAATATCGGACGTGACCCACTGATCGGTCGGAGCCGTACCAGACGAATTCGCGGGGTTGTTGTACGCCCACTCCCAGACGAGGTCGCTGTACTTGGTGCCAGTCCCGTCGTTGCTCGCGATGATGAAGTGAAACGAAGGAGCCAGATCAGGCGTCGCAACTGTCGAGCTGGAACGGTACCAATCAAAGCTGGCGCTGGTGACCGAGGTCAGTGACTGCGGCGTCGCGAGCGCGGTGCCAAAGTATGCCTTGTCGCTACCCGTTGGCATGGAGAGGTCCAGCGAACCGTTGCCGGACCGCGGGTACGTGCCGTCAATAGTTGCACTTCCGACACCGGCCTGGTCAGTGTATCCCCAGCCGGGGGAAGCAGGCGTGACTACGACAGTTGTCTGTGCGGCGAGCGGCGAGACTGCCAGGAGCGCGACTGCTACAGCCGTCGCAGATACCTGTGAGAAGAATTTCATCGAGCGGACCCTGGAATTGAAAGAACTGCGTGAAGGTTTGAGCCTGGAGAGGGCACACACCCATAGGCGCGCTGGATCGCAGAAATCTTGCCAGCTATAAACATCGGATTATTTCGACAATCTGTCCGGAACGTTTGAGATATTGGCGTCATGGTTGCACAAACCGTGCACTATGCCCGATACCCAGCTATCAGGAGATGACGGGTGTGTGATAATTTGACTATCCGTGCCACATACTGTTGCATTCATGCGACAGCGTCAGTTCGCGGAGGTAGTGCCCTCGACCGAGTCGATATAGCAGCTGGCCAGCCATGCCCACGGCCGAACCTATGGAACAAGAAAGGCCCCGGTATCCCCGGGGCCGTTCTTGTGCAAACCTGCCGACTTAGCGCTTCCGACGGCGGCGAACGATGGGTACAAGGCCGAATAGGCCGGTGCCCAATAGTGCGATCGACGACGGTTCAGGAGTCGAGGTGACCTCGAAGTTGAAGGTCGTCGACGCATCGTTGTATCCGACCATGACATTGTCGGCGTAGGAGACGTTCGTCCCCGTGAAGCCGGGCCACCGGCCCTGATCGATCTCAACCGCTGTCACGGTTGCATTGCTCAGATCGTAAAGTGAACTCCCGCCGCTGCAGGCTGACATCCAGGTTCCGATGGTCTGGCGACGGTCATCAAAGCTCTGCCCCTGCGCGCTGCAGTTATTCGAAAGCTGGCCGCCGCCGATTCGGAGAAAAAAGTCTCCGCCGCTGGCAAGATTGCCGCTCGACTGCCATCCAGCTCCGTCGGCGCCGTACCAGCCAAGCGATCCCCACGTCGTCGCACCCGTCGAAGTCTTGATGCCACCGAGAAACAAGCGAAAGGTCGGGTTGCCACTCGTCCCGGCCACCTGGCTCCAGTCGAAACCGGCGCTTGTCAGATCGCTCAGTGTTCCTTGAACGAGCGGATCGCCGGTTACGAACGCGGGCTGCGCGAAACCGTTCATGTCGAGCTCAAGCGATCCGTTGCCACTGCGGGGATTCGCGGTGGTGATGCTCGCGACCGTCGTGCCAGCTGGCTTGCTGCCGTCGGGAGTTGACGCGTCGGTCCAACCGTAAGTTCCTGGCGTTGCCACAACTGTCTGCGCCGTCAGTGGCGGCGCCAGCATGGCGCCCGCTAGCAACGCAGGTACGATTATGTTGCTCAAACGAGTCACTCAGCAACTCCTCAAATTGGAAGTGTCCGTAGCGGCGACGCGCCGATTGCACGAGCCACACAAGCGGGTACATGGCAAGCGCCGAGCCGCTTTATACGTAGTCAATCAAGGGAGTGTGCGGGCCGGAAAATAGACTATTCGTCTATAATAAATGGTAAGCCGCAGAATACCTGTACCGACTCGTAACGCTCGGGAACAACATGTGTTGTTGCACGAAAACGACAGTTTGCCAACGGGATTCCCTTAGCTTCGACACCGCCGCTACAGAGAGGTATGACGCGCGCGCCCCCGAAATGGGCGGGCGTCTAAATCGTGACTCTGCGGCCCGTCCGCGCAGCCTCGTATATCGCGAGAATTATCTCCAGTGACTTTCGGCCCTCAGCGCCATTCGTGTCCGGCACGGTCTCGCCGCGAAGCAGGTGCAAAACGTTGTTGTAGTAACCCTGGTGACCGAAGCCGTACACGTTTGGCGGCGTCGTCGCGGCTGCCTCGATCAACTTGTCGTCGTCATCGTAATCTTCGAACAGCCAGGTCTCCACACGATTAACAGCGGTGCCGCCAATCTTCACCGAGCCCTTGTCACCCAGAATCGTGATCGACCCTTCGAGATTCCTGGGGTATGTCAGCATAGTCACGTCCAGCACTCCGATCGCGCCGTTTTTGAAACGAAGCACCGCCGCCCCCGAGTCCTCGGCTTCGATCTTCCGCTCCTGGGTCGCGGTAATCGCAACAACGCTCTCCACGGGCCCAGCAAGCCACTGAATCAGGTCCACGTAGTGTGAGGCCTGATTCATGAACGCGCCGCCGTCCATGGCCCATGTCCCGCGCCAGGGGGCTTGGTCATAGTACTCCTGGGGCCTGGCCCATCTCACTGTGCAGTTCGCCGAGTGAATGCGACCGAAACGACCCTTGTCCACGGCACGCTTGACGAGCTGGATGGCGGGATTCAATCGGTTCTGCTTCACCACGAATAACCGGACCCCATTGTCGGCGCACGCCGCGATCAACGAGTCCGCGCCTGCGAGCGAGATCGCTATCGGCTTCTCGCTCACGACATGCTTGCCGGCCATCGCGGCTTCGATGCCGAGCGCGGGGTGCAATCCTGACGGAGTCGCCACTGTTACGATGTCGCAGTCGACGCCGGCCAGCATCGCCTTGAGCGATGTAAAGGCCGGGACCTCATGTTCGGCGGCGGCCGACTCGGCGCGTTCCTGAACTGTGTCTGCAACGCCGACGAGGTCGATACCATCAATTCGGCTTATCGCCTCAAAGTGGCTCTTGCTGATACGGCCGCAGCCGACGAGTGCCAGTCGAAAGTTCTCAGACACGCGCGATCCGATTGCCGTGATTCACGTACTGCTTACCACACTCCTGACATCCCGGCGCAGCGCCGTCCGGAAGCTTCTCGCCGCATTCGCAAACCCAGCCAACGCGGCGCGCGGGAACGCCGACCATCAGCGAATATGGGTCAACGTCCTTCGAGACGACGGCGCCCGCTCCAATGAAACAGAACTCGCCGAGCGTCGTTCCACAGATGATCGTAGCGTTGGCACCAATGGATGCACCTCTCTTTACCACCGTCGGGCGATACTCGTTCTTCCGCGAGACGTGACTGCGAGGATTAATGACGTTCGTGAATACCATCGACGGTCCACAGAATACATCGTCCTCGAGAGTCACGCCTTCGTACACCGACACATTGTTCTGGATCTTGACGTTATTGCCAATCCGCGTGCCGTTCATGACGACCACGTTCTGGCCGAGGGAGCAACGCTCACCTATGACCGCGCCGCCGAGTATGTGGCAGAAATGCCAGACACGTGTACCCGCGCCAATCTGCGCGCCGTCGTCCACGAACGCGGACGCATGAATGAATGCGTCAGCGCTCATGCAGCACCCACCGGTCGTTCGATGCGCGAATGCCACTCCTGCAGCGACGTCACAGATGCAGGACGCGATCGAATCGCGAGCACGGCATCGCTGGCCGCGCTGGCTGCGGAAAGCGTGGTGGTGTATGGAACGTGGTGCGCAATGGCAGCCTGACGCATGGAGTAGTCATCCTTCTGGGCACTCTTGCCCATTGGTGTGTTGATCAACAACTGCACGGTCCCGTTGACGACGAGATCGATGACGTGCGGGCGCCCCTCGTTCACCTTGTACACTCGCGTTACTGGAATCCCGAGTTTGCGGAGATGACGGCCCGTGCCCTCAGTCGCATATATGCCGAATCCCATCTCGTGGAACCGCCGTACGATTGGAGTCACGTTGGCCTTGTCGGAATCGTTCACCGACACGAAGATCGACCCGGAAATCGGGAGTCCGTTATCAGCCGCCAGTTGCGCCTTGTAGAACGCACTTCCAAACGACGCAGCAGTGCCCATGACCTCGCCCGTTGAGCGCATTTCCGGCCCAAGAATCGGATCGAACTCGCGGAACTTGTTGAACGGGAAAACTGCCTCCTTCACTGCAACGTACGGCGGAATGATCTCTTCGGTAAATCCGATATCGCGCAGCTGCTCGCCCGCCATGACGCGCGCCGCAATCGACGCGAGCGGAACACCGATTGCCTTCGAAACGAACGGTATCGTGCGGCTGCCGCGCGGATTGACTTCGAGAACATAGACAACGCCATTCTTGATCGCGTACTGCACATTGATAAGGCCAACTACGCCAAGTGCGTTGGCAAGCTCTACAGTGTGGCGCCGCATCGTATCCTGTGCTTCCTCCCCGATCAGGTACGGCGGGAGCACGCAGGCGGAATCTCCGGAGTGAATGCCGGCGTCTTCGATGTGCTGCATGATGCCACCGATCACAACCTCATGTCCGTCGGCGATGGCATCCACATCAGCCTCGAATGCGTCCTCCAGGAACTGATCAATCAGGACGGGCCTGTGTTCGGAAACACGAACTGCACGCTCGAAGTATGAACGCAGCGAGGGCTCGTCGTAAACGATCTCCATTGCGCGGCCGCCGAGAACGTACGACGGGCGCACGAGCACGGGATATCCGATTCGGGTTGCGGCTTCGACCGCGCCGTCCACGCTCGTAGCAGTCCCGTTATTCGGCTGACGAATGCCGAGCTTGCGCGCGATCTCGTCGAACCGCTGACGATCCTCCGCAATATCGATCGCGTCAGGAGATGTACCAAGAATCGTAACGCCCGCTGCTTCGAGTCCGCGAGTCAGCTTGAGCGGCGTCTGACCGCCCAGCTGTACGATCACTCCGATCGGCTTTTCGCGATCGACGATCTCCAGCACGTGCTCAAGCGTCAGCGGTTCGAAATACAGCTTGTCGGAGATGTCGAAGTCGGTGGAGACTGTTTCCGGATTCGAGTTGATCATTATCGTCTCGAATCCCTGATCGCGCAGAGCTAGCGACGCGCGCACACAGCAATAGTCGAACTCCACGCCCTGACCGATACGATTCGGTCCGCTGCCAAGTATCACGATCGACTTGCGTCCACTCGGCGGCGCTTCGCTCTCCTCATCGTACGAGCCGTACAGATACGGTGTCGCCGACGGAAACTCGCCAGCGCAGGTATCGACCATCTTGTAGGCCGGTCGCACGCCGAGCGCCCAGCGAGTGGCACGGAGCTCGCCTTCCGAGACACCACGGAGAACGCCGAGCTGACGGTCGGAGAATCCCATGCGCTTCATGCGACGCATCTCCGTCGCCGTAATCTCCGGCAATGCGGTCCAACGCCTTTCTGCATCCACCAGCTCGTGCAGCTGCTCAAGGAACCATGGGTCGATCCATGTGAGTTCGAAGATCTCGGCAACCGTGAACCCGGCCAGCATCGCCCGCTTCACCTGAAACATGCGTTCTGGCGTTGGCTGGCGAAGGGCAGCTCGCAGTGTATCACTGGCGTCATCCGAAAGCCGATCGTCGCTCAGCCGCGCACCAACTTCCCAACCGGAACGTCCAATTTCCAGGGCCCGCAAGCCCTTCTGGAACGCCTCCTTGAAGGTGCGGCCGATTGCCATGGACTCACCGACGGACTGCATCTGCGTGGTGAGGTGTGCGTTTGCCGAGGCAAATTTCTCGAACGCGAACCGCGGGCACTTCACAACTACGTAATCGAGCACGGGCTCGAACGAGGCTGGCGTGGTGTGCGTTATATCGTTCGGGATCTCATCGAGTCTGTAACCAACCGCGAGCTTTGCACCGATGCGCGCGATGGGAAATCCGGTCGCTTTGGACGCGAGCGCCGAAGACCGCGACACACGTGGATTCATCTCGATGACGATCATCTCGCCGTCGGCCGGGTTGATCGCGAACTGAATGTTGCAACCACCTGCGGCGACGCCTATCTCGCGAATCACCGCCACAGCGGCATCGCGCATGATCTGATACTCGCGATCGGTTAGCGTCATTGCTGGTGCAACGGTGATCGAATCGCCGGTGTGGACCCCCATCGGATCGATGTTTTCAATTGAGCAGACGATGACCACGTTATCCGCAGCATCGCGCATGACTTCCAGTTCGAATTCCTTCCACCCGATCAGGCTTCGCTCGACAAGCACCTGGCTGATGGACGAGAGGTCCAGTCCGCGTCGAACGATCTCCTCGAACTCAACACGATTGTACGCGATTCCACCGCCACTTCCGCCGAGCGTGAAGGCGGGGCGAATGATGGAGGGGAAACCCGTGTCTTCAACTATGACGAGTGCTTCGTCGAGAGTTGTTGCAATCCCTCCGCGCGCAACTTGAAGCCCGATGCGCCGCATCGCTTCGTTGAACAGCCCGCGATCCTCCGCCGTTTGTATCGCGCGTTCGTCGGCGCCGATCAGCTCGACGCCATACTTGGCGAGCACACCGCTCTGTGACAGTGCAATGGCAACGTTGAGCGCGGTCTGCCCGCCCATGGTAGGCAGCAGCGCGTCCGGTCGTTCCTTCGCGATCACGAGCTCTACAAACTCGGGCGTCACCGGCTCGATGTATGTGGCGTCGGCGAACTCGGGATCCGTCATGATCGTGGCCGGATTCGAGTTGATGAGGATGACCTCGTAGCCTTCCTCTTTCAGAGCCTTGGTCGCCTGGGTACCGGAATAATCGAACTCGGCGCCCTGGCCGATGACGATCGGGCCGGAACCGATGACGAGGATGCGTTTGATATCAGTACGTTTTGGCATTTCGACCTTCTAAGATACAAAAACGGGGCGACTGACGAGTCGCCCCGAATGAGGAGGAATCTGAAGCGGTCCGGACGTTCAGGCTACCGCCTGACTCCGCGGCGCGCGGACAATCTTTCCGGCGGCAAGGCAGCTGGTGCATACCTTGACCTTGATGATCTTGTCGTCAATAGCCACCCGGGCAACCTGGAGGTTGGGCTTCCAGGTCCGGCGGAGCTTGTTGTTGGCGTGCGAGACGTTATTGCCGAAGGTTACACCCTTCCCACAGGCGTAGCACTTATTCCGCTCGATCGCCTTGGTGCGCTTTTCGGCGAGTTGGCTCTTGATCTTCACTTGCTCTCCGGCATTAGCTCGATGCGCGCCATCTCTGCCCCGTCACCCTTGCGATGGCCGGTTTTGAGAATACGCGTGTAACCACCCTGGCGAGTCGCAAACTTGGGGGCGATTTCCTGGAACAGCTTGTCGTTCACCGCACGCTGCTGGACGTGACGCGCGGCCAGGCGACGGGAGTGCAACGTCCCTTCCTTTGCCTTGGTAATGAGCTTCTCAACGAACGGACGGAGTTCCTTGGCCTTGGCCTCGGTCGTCTCGATCGCGCCGTGCTGGATCAGCGACTGCGCAAGGTTCCTGAGCAACGAAAGACGCTGCTCGGGCGTGCGCCGAAGTTGCCGGCCGACTTTTCTATGTCGCATCTAAAAAATCCTCAGTAGTCCACAATTGTGCTGCCCGGGGTCCATCAAACGCGGATAAATCCGCGCCTTACTAGCGCCTTACTAGCGCCTTACTAGCGCCTTAATAGCGCCTTACTAATCTTCGTCGTCGCCGATGGCGGCTTCGGCAAGCGCGGCTTTGTTCGGAGGTATTCCTCTGTCCGTAATCCGCACGCCGTCTTCCGACTGCTCGAACTTCATGCCGAAGTTCAGGTTTTCGCGCTCGAGAAGATCCGCGATCTCGTTCAGTGACTTCTTGCCGAAGTTCTTGACGTCGAGGATCTGGTCTTCCGTGCGCTTTACGAGATCGCCAAGCGTCCGGATCTCGCTGTTCTTGAGCGAGTTGACGGAGCGGACGGAAAGCTCGAGGTCTTCGATTGGTGTGGAGAGAAGCTGTGCGAGCCGCGCAGCGTCATTACCACCCAGCTCTGTGCCACCGGTAATCGGTGCCGACATGTGCGAGCCGAAGCTCGCGAAGTACTGGAAGTGCGTCTGCGCGAGTGCTGCGGCATAGCTGACCGCTTCTTCGGGCGAGATAGTGCCATTCGTCTCTACGAGCAGCGTGAGCCGATCGTAATCTGTGCGCTGGCCGACGCGTGTTGCATCGACGCTGAAGTTGGTGCGGCGAACGGGGTTGTAGATCGAATCGACGCGAACGAGATCGACCGGAAGATTCCGATCGACAACGTGCTGATCGGCTTCGACATATCCGCGTCCGTGATTGACGAATAGCTCAAACGTGATATCGCGGTCATCCTGCAGCGTGAACAGGTGGTGATCCGGCTCCAGAACCGAGAGGCCCGGGGCACCCTGTATATCGCTGGTCTTGATGTCGGCTGGTCCCTTCTTGGTGATGCGAACAACGGTCGTCTCATGCGCGTCATCGAGACTCAGTACCATCGTCTTGATGTTTGCGATGATCTGATGTACGTCTTCGACTACGCCTGGGATCGTCTGATGCTCGTGCACGACGCCGTCAATACGAAAACCCCACACTGCGGTTCCGCGAAGTGACGAAAGCAGCATGCGACGCATCGCGTTACCGAGCGTATAGCCGAAGCCGCGCTCGAGCGGCTGCAGCCGGAACTCGGCGACGTTGGGTGTGTCCTCACGCTTGGTAGACTCTACTAGCTGCGGGCGTACGAGCCCGCGAAGATCGATTGCGTTAGCCATGATGTTTTATCTGATTTAACCGTTACCCCGCCCCTAACGCGTGGTAAGTCGGTACGAAGGTTAGGGCCTCGTTTACTGCGGTACTGCTTTGAACAACGGACGGGCGGCTGGGATTTATTTCGTCGCGGATCAATCCGCGTTCAACCATCCAGGCCGGCGCGGATAAATCCGCGCCCTACCACGCCAACCGAACGGCTGGTTATTTCGAATACAATTCGACGACCAACTGCTCCTGGGCGGCGATCGGAATATTTGGACGCGTCGGGCGCTCAAGCATCCGGCCGCTGAACGATTCCTTGTCCACCGCGATCCATGAAAGCGGTGCGCCACGGGAGGACTGTTCCATCGATACGATGATGGAAGCCTGTTCACGCGACTTGGCGCGGACGCGCACTTCCTGACCCGGCTCCACGAGGAAGCTGGGAATATCGACCGAGTGACCGTTCACTTCGACGTGACGATGGCGAACGAGCATCCGTGCTGCCTTGCGGCTGGCGGCGAAGCCCATGCGATAGACGATGTTATCGAGCCGGCTCTCCAGCGCTGCGAGAAGGTTGTGTCCGGTAACGCCTGGCAACGTCGTGACGCGCTCGAACGTGTTGCGGAACTGCTTCTCGGTAACGCCGTAGATGCGCTTGATCTTCTGCTTTTCACGCAACTGCTTGGAATACTCGGAAACCTTGCGGCGACGAGCAACGCTTGCGCCATGTTGGCCGGGCGGTGTCGGGCGACGCTCGACCGGGCACTTCTCGGTAAAGCACTTGGTGCCCTTGAGGAAGAGCTTGGTCCCCTCGCGGCGGCACAGACGGCAGCTTGGTCCTGTGTAACGCATGTACTAAACCCTCCGCCGCTTGGGCGGACGGCAACCATTGTGTGGAATCGGCGTAACGTCGCGAATCGACTTGACCTGAAGTCCAGCGGTAGCGAGCGCCTGAATGGCGGACTCGCGACCTGAGCCAGGTCCCTGCACGCGCACGTTTACGCGACGGACACCAGCTGAGAACGCCTCGCGTCCAGCCTGCTCGCCTGCGACAGTCGCGGCGAATGGCGTGGACTTCTTGGACCCCTTGAAGCCGGCCTTTCCAGACGAGCTCCAGGAGATCGTGTTGCCACGATTGTCCGTGATTGTGATCGTCGTGTTGTTGAACGTCGCCGAGACGTGGGCGAGGCCTTCGGCCTCTACGATCTTCTTTACTTTTTTTGCAGTGGCCATGTGTTACTTCGTAACCTTCTTCTTGCCGGCGATCGCGCGGCGCGGTCCCTTCTTGGTGCGGGCGTTGGTGTGCGTAC
>JBDTAW010000034.1:0-20174 GCA_039924445.1 Gemmatimonadaceae bacterium | reverse complement strand
AACTATCTGATATGAGGCGACCCTAATGTCTGGATTCGACTGCAACACCGGCTGGATGCGCAGAGGAATGTGGAAGGGCAACTGGGGCTTCGACGGTGCCCAGTTCTGGGGGGGCGCCCCGTGGCGTCCACGTGGCGGAGGTTCCCGTGCCGGCCGAGTCTTCGACCAGGGCGACCTCAAGTACGTCATTCTGCAGCTTCTCGTCGAAAAGCCGCGGCACGGCTACGAGATCATCAAGGCGATCGAGGAGCGTTTTGGCGGCGCTTACTCTCCGAGCCCGGGAACTGTCTACCCCACGCTCACGATGCTCGAGGACATGGGCTACGCACGCGTGATGCCCGAAGAAAGCGGCAAGAAGGTGTATGAAATCACCGACGAGGGCCGCAAATACCTCGAAGAGAACCGGTCGGCCGTAGACGACATTTTCTCGAAAATCACTGATTTTGCGCAGAGCATCTTTGGAGAACCCATGATGCAGGTCCACCGAGCCATGAAGGATGTCGGTCGCGCGGTTTATGTCCAGAACGCCAAAAGAACGCCGGACCAGCTGAAGCGCATTTCCGACATCCTGGAACGCGCCGCGACCGAGATCGGCACTGTCGTCTAACCTTCAGACTTGATGTGGCCTTTGCCGGCTACGAACTGGAAAATCGCGCCGGTACTTGATCAGTACCGGCGCGATCTGCATCGTCACTGCCACATGGTCATTCGCGCCAACGCGGAAATCCATTTGCAACCGCGTTAGTCTTTCGACGCTCCTAGATATTGCCTCGCCGCATCTACCACACGGTTCTCGACGTCATGGAGACTTCCCTCGACCAGCGCGCCGGCTGCCTTCACGTGGCCACCACCACCGAACTGGCGTGCAAACTCATTTGCGTCCGCACCGTGCGTAGTCCGAAATGAAATCTTGACACGATTATGGCCGAGGTCGCGGAAGAAAATCGCCATTCGTGTACCGGCAACCGAACGCGCATGCTCTGCGATGCCTTCCAGGTCCTCCGGTCGAACTTTGTGTTTCTCCGGTGCTCCTGCCGCCACGGAAAGCCACGTCAGGCCGTGTTCCGAGTCGACCTGCAACGTACCGAGCGCCTCACGAAGCAGCGTCAGACGTCCCACGGGCATCGAAGCATAGATTCGCTGGTACATCGCTTCAGGATCGACGCCCGCCGCCAGTAGCTGTCCCGCAACTGCGTGGCACCGGGGTGACGTGTTGCTGTACCGGAACCCGCCCGTGTCTGTCACAATCGCAACATAGAGCGAATTGGCAATGTCAGCGGTGATGTCGAATCCAAGCACCTGCGCAACGTCATATATCAGTTCGCCTGTGGCACATGCAGAAGTATCCGACAGTATTTCTGTACTGGGAGGATCATCGCTCGGAATGTGATGATCAATGACAAGCTTGGGCACGTCCATTGACCGAACGACATCAGCAAGTTTCCCTAGCCGACCGA
The DNA here is from genome assembly GCA_039924445.1 of Gemmatimonadaceae bacterium. Lineage (GTDB taxonomy): Bacteria > Gemmatimonadota > Gemmatimonadetes > Gemmatimonadales > Gemmatimonadaceae > Fen-1247. The sequence continues at coordinate 18,717 of JBDTAW010000034.1, read as the reverse complement.
GATCCGCGATGTCAAGGACGATGATGACGTCGGCACTTCGCATCACGTCCGCGCCACCGTCTGCCAACTCGACCATGCGGATGTCGTCGCCGAGGAGGAAACGAAACATTTCCGGCCATGGCGTCGGGTTCACAATGGTGACGGTCATGCCGCGCTGTGCAAGCATTCGCGCGAGACCGGTCTCCGACCCGCAACCGTCGCCATCGGAGTTGATGTGGGTAGATAATACGATCGAGCGTCCCGCGCGCAGTTCGCGCGCGAGACGCTCGATTGCCGTCCGGCGGCCGGCCGGAACGACTAGTAGATCACGCACCCGTCTTTTCGGCCCGCCCGAGTTTCGAGTGACTCTTGCCGTAGAGGAAGTAAATCAGAAGTCCGATACCCATCCAGACCAAAAGGCGAATCCACGTATCAGACGGCAGCGAAAGCATGAGAGCGCCACAGCTGATGATTCCAAGAATAGGCACCAGCGGGACGAGCGGAGTTCGGAATGGGCGCTCGAGATTCGGTTGCCGATAACGCAATACGATTATGCCAGCGCACACAATGACAAACGCGAGCAGCGTACCGATCGAGACGAGTTCACCGAGCAATGCGATCGGGAAGTAACCAGCGACGGCCGCCGCGACGACGCCTGTGAGAATCGTCGTGACGTACGGAGTCTGGAACTTGGGATGCACTTTGCCGAACACCTTCGGCAGCAGTCCATCGCGCGCCATCGAGAAGAAGATGCGCGGCTGGCCCATCAGCATGACGAGCACAACGGACGCCAATCCCGCGATAGCGCCAATATTTACGATTGGGCGCATCCATGCAAGCGCGGGGCCCGCTGCTGCAATCGCGACAAACACCGGATGTGGAACGTCGAGCGTCGTGTAGTTCGCAAGCCCCGTCATTACCAGCGCCATCAGGATATACAGGACCGTGCAGATCCCGAGTGACGCGAGAATTCCGATCGGCATATCGCGCTGGGGATTCTTCGCCTCCTGCGCTGCAGTCGAAACGGCGTCGAAACCGATATACGAGAAGAAGACGACGCCGGCCGCGCGAGCCACACCGCTCCAGCCAAATTCACCAAAGTGTCCCGTGTTCGCGGGTATGAACGGATGCCAGTTGGCCTTGTTCACGTAGAAGAAGCCGAACGCGATGACAAGCAGGACGATCGCGACCTTCAGAATCACGATAAAGTTGTTGAATCGAGCTGACTCCTTGATGCCAACGACCAGGAGTGCTGTCATGCAAAGCGTGAGCGCTATCGCCGGTACGTTGATCACTCCCTGGACCGACGTCAGCCCGGCTGCGCACGTCGCCAGCGTATCGCTCACAATCTGATTCGTGGCCGGCGAGATACACAGATTCGACCTTACAAGATCGTGCGTTCCAACCACTCGAAGCGGTGCCTGAGCGTATTGATATGGAATGTGCAGCCCGAGCTCGTTCATGAATGCTGTGAAGTAACCGCTCCAGCCGACAGCTACCGTGGAGGCTCCGAACAGATACTCAAGTATCAGATCCCATCCGATGATCCATGCGATGAATTCACCCAGCGTCGCGTATCCGTATGTGTACGCGCTGCCAGCGATCGGAATCATCGCCGCGAACTCGGCATAGCACAGCCCCGCGAAAAGGCAGCCGACACCAGCCAGAATGAACGAGTACACCACCGCCGGTCCAGCGTGCTGCGCTGCGGCAGTCCCCGTCAGAACGAATATTCCAGCGCCAATGATGGCGCCAATCCCAAGCGTCGTCAGGTTGAGCGCTCCCAGCACTCTCCGTAACGTTCGTTCTTCGCCTTCCCCGCTCGCTTCAGCCTGAAGTAGCGCGATACTCTTCCGCGACCCAAGTCCCATGTAATTCCTCTACGAGTTGCTGCATTCGGGGCCACACACGCGAACAGACGCGGCGGCACCCCGAATCGCGTGTGACGCTACCCAAGGCCCTGCCTACATTGATCCTTTAACTACGCCAAATCGACACCCAGCGTTGCCACGGTTCCGGGTTTGCAGCCTGAAGCCCGGCCCTCACTCCGTCCAGCAGCCACTCAAACCGAGTAGTTGGGTGCCTCTCGCGTTATCACCACATCGTGCGGGTGCGACTCACGCAATCCCGCTGCGGTGATGCGAACAAATTCGGTCTTGGTCCGGAGTTCGTCAATAGTCCCGCAGCCGGCGTACCCCATTCCGGCACGCAATCCGCCGACCATCTGAAAGATCACGTCGGCGGCAGGCCCTTTATAAGGGACCCGCCCTTCGATCCCCTCGGGAACGAGTTTCTTGGCCGACATCTCGCCCTCCTGGAAATATCTGTCCGCGCTTCCGTCCTGCATTGCCGCGAGGCTGCCCATCCCCCGGATCATCTTGAAACGGCGACCCTCCATCAAAATCGACTCGCCCGGACTTTCCTCGGTTCCGGCCAGCATGGACCCCATCATGACGCTCGATGCTCCCGCCGCCAGTGCCTTCACGATATCACCGGAGTACTTGATCCCACCGTCAGCAATCACCGGGACATCGCCGGCCCCTGCAACTGCATCCATAACAGCAGTGAATTGTGGAACGCCAATTCCGGTGACAACCCGAGTCGTGCAGATAGAACCCGGCCCGACGCCAACCTTGATCGCGTCAACCCCACGCTCGGCCAGCGCACGCGCACCAGACTGGGTCGCAATGTTACCCGCCACGAGTTGGACATCCGGAAAACGATTACGCACATCAGCAGTCGCTTTCAGCACTCCTTCGGAGTGTCCGTGCGCAGTATCGATGATCAGCACGTCGACACCCGCATCAATGAGTGCGGCGGCACGAGTCGCGTAATTGGTCGCGCCGATTGCCGCAGCGACCCGCAAACGGCCATGCCGATCCTTGTTTGCATTCGGAAATTCGCGCCGCTTGTGAATGTCCTTCACCGTGATCAGCCCGCGAAGATTCCCGTCCCCGTCCACCACCGGCAGCTTCTCGATTCGATGGGCGCCGAGTATCTGCTCGGCCTCGTCCAGCGTAGTTCCTACCGGTGCAGTAACCAGATTCTTCTTCGTCATCGCGTCGCGCAGCGGACGGTCCAGGTTGGACTCGAACTGAAGATCCCGATTGGTAATGATTCCGACCAGCCTTCCACCATCCACAATCGGAACGCCGGAAATCTTGAATCGATTCATCAACGCAGCTGCTTCTCGCAACGACGCTGCTGGTGACAGTGTGATCGGATCCAGAATCATACCGCTCTCCGACCGTTTTACTCGATCCACTTCCGCCGCCTGACGGTCGATCGACATGTTCTTGTGGATGACCCCTATTCCGCCAGCGCGCGCTATCACGATCGCCATCTCGGATTCCGTCACCGTATCCATCGCCGCGGAGACGAGCGGAACATTGAGCGTGATGCCTCGTGTGAAACGCGACGCTGTCACCACATCGCGCGGATGCACTGGAGAATGCGCGGGAAGGAGTAGAATGTCGTCGAAGGTAAGCGCCGGTTCGGAACGGATCCTCGAATAGCCGCTCGGTACCATGTCTTCCTGCTCTATAGACAAAGGCCCGCCGCCGGATCGAACCGGACGGACGGGCCTGTTTTTTTGCGAAGTGTGTGTCGCCATGGACTAATGTATCACACTCTACCGATCGTCCGCAAACGGCGGCGTATCCGACGCGGCAGAAAGAAGGCACTCGCCGCCAGAATGTTCTCCAGGTTGAGGTCATCCAACTCGTTCGGGTCTCCCATCCAGTGTTCCGCCATTATGTCGTGTCCTGCGCTCTTCATCAGGTGCCGGATGGACAGAACAAGCACGAATACGTCGTCCACCTCACCCACCAGCGGTATGAAATCCGGGAAAATATCCTCCGGCAGTAGCACGTAGGCGACGGCGCCAGCAACGAGCAGCTTATCCACAAGCTCCACTCTCGAATCAGTTATCAGACCGTAGAGAAGCCGAAGAAAATTTGGTAATTCGCGAACTGCGCCGACAACGGTCCGTTTCCGGCCTGTCGCGGGCTGCGGTTTGCGAGGCGAGCGCGGCGACGGCCGACGCCTTGATCTCGGTGAGCTGGACTCCATGGTTTCCTGCGTCAGTAGATGTAAACCGCCGTCCCTACCGGAACCATCGGGTAGAGCTGCTCCACGTCCTTGTTGAACATTCGCACACAACCGTGACTTACTGACTGGCCGATCGACTTTGGATTATCTGTCCCGTGTATCCCATATCCGTCGCCGAGGTCCAGCCGACGGGTTCCCAGGGTCCCCAGGTAGCGCCGCTGTGCGGTGCCAAACGGCGGCACGATCAGGTTGCCGTTGGCTACCAGTTCCTGTCCTTCCTTCGGCGGCGGGGCCGGCTGACCGTTGGGCTCGATGACATTCGCCCCCTCCACCGAATAACCTGCATAACTCTTTCCGCGCTCAAGATGGACCAGCCCCAGACCGCGCGCTCGAGCCTGCTCCACGTAATGCCAGTCCGGCGGAACCCACGCAGGATTGGAATCCTTCGATTGCACCACCAGGCGGCCGCGCGGCGTCTCGAAGCGCCAGTGCTGGCTGCTCCCACCCGCGACCAGCTCCTTGCCGCTCGCAGTAGCCACCGGTGCCGTGAACAGAACGCTGTCCCCCTGCTTGTACCAGAGGCGATGATCCGCAATGCTGATCACGATGTAAGGCGCGTTCGCCGCGGGTTTTGTACCCTCGAGCACCTTGTCCACGCTGTCGCTCTCAAGACCGGCCTGCGCACGCAACTGATTTAACAGATCGAGATTGTCGCTGAACACCATGCGATTGACGTCGCGATCAAAACGGAGCTCTGCGGTGTCCTGCAGCAGTTTGACACTCAGCAATACCGCGATGACGATCCCGAGAACGAGCAGCCATGCGATTGCAACGCCGTGCCGTAGAAATTTCGACATCAGTAGAAGTACACGGACATGCCCGCGCTCACATTAGGAAGAATAGCGCGAAGGTCCGCTGCGGAGACGCGCACGCTCCCGGCAGCGACAGCACTTGAGTCATCGCCCGCGTAGATGCGTGCGTCGCCATTAAGGATGAGCGCGAGCGAATCACCTTCAACGACTTGTTGAACGGTGCGCTGGCCGAGCGGTAGCGTCGCAGCCGACGTATCGCCCTTGACGCTCTTGAAGCCCGGGACCTTGGCTGGCGCAATTGCAACCCGCATGACTCGCAGCAGCGCCCCGTCCCTCTCCAGATACATCACACCACTGTCAACGGCAATGGACAGATGCAGTCGCGGATCAAAATGCGCCTGGTGCTTAGCCAGCGCCAGCGCGAGACGCACCTTATCCTGCTCGGATTGCATCACGAGATCGCTTTTCTTGCGTTCAGCATCGGTCATGCTTCCGCGCAGAGTCGATATATCCTGGCGGTATGCGTGACGGCGGTAGAACAGCCACATATCGCCTACGACGAGCAGGAGAAAAACAACCGCAATGATCTTCACGAACGTTGGATACGCGTCCCGAAAGGCGCTCCACCCTTCACGCCGTCGGTCAGTGCCGCGCGGTATGGAGCGCCTGTCGTTGGGATCTTCCGATTGAGTCATCTACTGCGGCGTATGGTTTGAATGTCGAGGATGGGAATTCCTACGGGATCACTCTTGCCATCGCGCACCCGAGCAGTCACAGTGATCCGTTCCAGTGGCTGTAATGCACGAGCCGTGCCCAGCAGCGAAGGCGGAACAACGAGATATGACAACGCGTTTTCCATATCCGGCCCCTTGGCGAGAATGTAGGGTTCTCCGTCCTCCAGGCCATGGCGTAGCGGATCTGCCATCTGAAGCGCGAGGAACTGCACATTCCACACTACGGTCTTTCCGCGCACTGCCGCTGGATTGCTACGAAGGTCTGCTGCACTCAGCCCTGCACGAAATGTCGTATCCGCAGGAACAAGCAACGAGTCAGGAACCCACCCCTCGAGCCGTACCCTGGTCCATCCGTGATCACGGGCTATCACAGTCACGGCGGTTGCCTTCTGCACCGCAGCGATAATCGCGGAAGATGGCGCGTCCCGCAACGCCGCAAGCGAGCCAACGATATACTGATCGTCAGTGGCGGCCCCGGAATCCGGGAGCACCCGCGCTGCGGTATGGCTCGTTGCCTTTGCGTGCGCTGTCAGCGGCTTGGTGGCGCTACCCTGTGCGTGGAGGGGTATTGTACACGTGAACACAAGCGCCAGGAAATAGGCGCGACGGTTAACGCACACGCGTTTGAACGCTTTTGATCGGCACGCGGACGATTCGGATCCGCAGCCAATGGATGAAAGGTGACGCATGGGGTATGGGCGCGTAGATTAGACGGTTTCGAAACTACTTCTTTTACACTAAACGAGCGAACATGGCGCAGATCGAACGGCCTGAAAAGCCTGATGGGCCGGTCGCCCTGATCGTACTTGACGGTTGGGGCTATCGTCCCGAGCGCGAGGGGAACGCGATTGCGCTGGCGAGGACACCGACTTGGGATGCTCTCTGGAGGCTTCAATCGCGCTCACTTCTGGAAGCATCCGGCCTACGTGTGGGACTACCCGCCGGCCAGATGGGTAACAGCGAGGTCGGGCATCTCAACCTCGGCGCCGGACGTGTAGTGATGCAGGATCTGGTGCGCATTTCAGCAGCAGTTGCGGATGGCTCGTTTTTTCGCAATCCTGCCCTGCTGACCGCATGCAACGCCGCCAAACGCGGCGGCACGTTGCATGTGATGGGACTGCTTGGCGACGGTGGCGTTCATGCAATTGACGCTCACCTCTACGCTGTGATAGACATGGCGGACCGTCTCGGCGTTCCCAGAGTCGCCTTGCATCTTCTGACAGACGGCCGCGATAGCTTGCCGCAATCCGCTCTCGGATACCTGCGCAAGTTGCTGGAATACGCCCGCGGGCGGGCACGCGTCGCCAGCATCGGCGGACGGTACTACGGGATGGACCGCGACAAACGCTGGCAGCGAACAGAGCTTTTCTACCGCGCCGCAGTCGACGGCTCCGGTCCCGCCAACACGGATCCGATTGCAGTTATCCAGCAATCTTATGACAACGGTGTCACTGATGAATTCATCCTTCCTGTGGTAATCACGCAGGACGGATCTCCTGTTGGCGCCATGCACGATGGCGACGCGGTGATCTGCTTCAATTACAGATCGGACCGAATGCGCCAGATCGTCCGCGCAATGACCGATCCCGCGTTCGATGACTTCGACGTCTCGCACCGCCCATCGCTTACCGTAACTACTCTCACGCAGTACGACGCAACCTTCGACGTGAATGTTGCCTTCGCGCCATTCTCAATGTCGCGGATCGTTGCCGAGGTTGTATCCGAGGCTGGCAAGACGATGCTCAAAACTGCAGAGACGGAGAAATACCCGCACGTCACGTATTTCTTCAACGGCGGGCGCGAACCGCCATATCCTGGCGAGGATAGACGGCTGGTGCCGAGTCAAAAAGTTGCCACGTACGATCTGGCACCACAAATGAGCGCGAATGGCATCGCCGATATCCTGTGCAAGTCCATTGACAGCAAGGAACACGATTTCACCCTGTGCAATTTCGCGAATGCGGATATGGTCGGGCATACTGGATCGATACCAGCGACCATTACCGCCGTTGAGACTGTCGATCAATGCCTGGACCGGATCGTAAGAAGCGCACGCAGCTCGGGAACAAGGCTCATTATCACCGCCGATCACGGGAACGCCGAAATGATGATAGACCCATCAACCGGCGGCCCGCACACGGCCCACACCAGCAACCCTGTGCCCATCGTCTTTTTCAACCCGGACGGCGACGAGTCAGCGATTCGCGGAGGAGGAGCCCTGTGCGATGTCGGCCCCACCATTCTCGGGATGCTTGGGATCGCGACGCCGCCTGAGATGACGGGCGTTGATCTTTTCCACCTGGCTTGAAATCCCCGGTTAGAATTACGTACATGTCAAAGCTTATTCGCGCTCTCTCGCTGTCTTTCTCGGTCGTCGCTATCGCCGTCGCACCAGTCGTGTCCTCGGGCCAGGTAGTGGTCGGCCACACCCCCGAGAGAAGCCCATTCCGCGATATCGACGCCAACCAGCGGATTACCCTGCTTGGCGGCTATTTCCAGGCTCAGGGAGACGGCCTCCTCACCACTCCCCAGAGCGGTCCGTCGTTCGGGTTGCGGTACGACCTTCCCGTCGCTGGCCCTGCGGATTTCTACGTTCGACTCCAACGGGTGAATTCGAGCCGGGACGCCTTCAACCCTGCACTCGTCGGAAATGCCCGCGCGCTCGGCCAGCAAAGCCTCGCCATGTACTCCGGGGATCTGGGATTCTCGCTTAATCTCACAGGTCGGCGGACCTGGCACGGTTTCATACCCAATGTGAATTTCGGGCTCGGCATTGTCAGCGCTAGCGGTACGACCAAAGACGATCCATACGACTTCGGCACCCAGTTCGCGTTCAATTTCGGGGTCGGACTCCGGTACAATCCGACTAATTCGTACGAGATTCGGTTGGATGCCGACCCTACGTTCTACCAGAATCACTATCCGCCCGAATACTACGCAGGGACTGCGCCGCTCCTGGCGAACACGGCATCCCGGAGCGGTTACCAGCATAGCATGAACTATACAGCCGGACTCTCGATTCCGATCTTCCGCTAGACCGCTGGGCATCGGCCTTGCACGGTATGCCGATTGGAGGCACGCCATGCAACGTGATTTTGAAGACATTTTCGACGTCGACAATCTTGACCCCGACGAACTGAGACACCTCGTCCACGAAACGCTTCGGAGCAATCGGTCCATTGATCCGAGCGAAATTGCGGTCCACGTCCAGTCCGGCAAGGTGATCCTCGCTGGACGAGTGGGTACCGACTCCGAAAAACGAATCGCAGAGCGAGTCGTTGGCGATCGCATCGGTCTTACCAATGTGGAAAGCCGATTGGTCGTCGATCCGCTCCATCGAGCAGTGAGCTCGGAAGCCGCCGATGAAAACGTCAGCGAAGAGGAGCAGAACGCAGGACTCCTTCTAGGTGATGCTCCACGCTCCCACACCGATACCGCCGATCACCTCGCCTCGCACGCCGACGGCGATCTATTCGGAACTGTTGACAGGACCGAGGCGATTGAGGACGGGATCCCCTGGATACCACCCGAGAGCCCGACGCCCGAGGGAACCGACGAGCCGGGATTCCCGCCACGCGACGCGGAACTGGATTCGTTTTAATCGCGCACAGGATGCAGATTTCATGACGTATGCCTACCTGCACTCTAACGCGCCGCGTGAGATTCGCCGCGGCGCACCGTTATCGTCGGCCCGAGTGGGACGACGCGCGCAACGTCGCCACCTTTGGGCCATGCGCGTGGCCTAACTTTCACGGACACAGCTACACCTGCAACGTCACTGTGACCGGCGCTGTCGATCCGGTTACCGGATTCGTCGTAAACCTCGGCGCGCTTGACGCTGCACTCGCTCGACAGGTGATCCAGAAATTTGATCACCGAAACATCAATCTCGACATACCGGAATTTGCCGACGGCAAGCTGGTACCTTCTGGAGAAAATCTTTCGCGATATATCCTGGAACGGCTGCAGGCAGACCTTGGTGCGGAAACGCGCGTGCTGAGCGTCACGATTGCTGAGGATGACACGTTGTCCTCCACATACACCGCGGACTGAGACAACAGTGTACAGCCAGACGTGGACAAAGCTCAGATGTAGCGCTCGGTATTATCACCGGCTGGTAGCTGCTGTTCCCGCCATGGCTGTCGCGTGCGCCCCGATGCCATCGACAAGTGTGGGCCCGCAGCGCAACAACCTCGGGTCAATGCGAAGTCACATCGATTCCCTGATCAGCAAGCCCGAATTCCGTACGGCTGAATGGGCCATACTCGCAGTCGATGCGGCATCAAGCGATACACTGTACGCACACAATGCGGCCACGCTGATGGTCCCCGCTTCGAATATGAAAATCATAACGTCGTCCGTTGCGCTTGCACAACTCGGCGGCGACTTTCGATTCTCTACAACGTTCTCTGCACACGGGACGATTTCGAACGGAGTTCTGAATGGAGATCTCGTAGTCACCGGGCGGGGCGATCCGACGATGAGCGATCATGTCCGCGGAAGTGGGCGTGTTGCGATGGACACGCTTGCGGATTCACTGATCGCGCACGGGATCCGGTCCATCACGGGGCACATCTATTCAGGCGCGGACAACTTTCCCGGCGCACACGTTGGCGAAGGGTGGAATTGGGATGATCTCGGCGAGACGTACGGCGCCGGTGTAGACGAACTGCTGTTCAACGAGGGAATCGGTCGCATCGTCGTACACGTCGCAAACGGAGACAGTCTGGTCAAGTTCGCCCCTGCCGCAGATCCAACGCTGGACTACCTGAACGAACTCGCGTTGGCGCTCAAGTCGCGCGGAGTACGCACCGGCCTTGGCGTCGCGGAATCCGTAGTTCCCAACGACGGCATTGCACTGGACACGCTCTTCGTAGCCTACTCGATCCCGCTCCGCGCCATTCTGCCGTACTTCCTCAAGCCGTCTCAGAACCAGATTGGCGAAGTTCTAATGCGCGCGATCGGTCTTGAACGGACAGGCGTTGGCACCGCTGATAGCGGCATAGCGGTCGCCAGCCGGCAACTCGCCGCCTGGGGAATCCCACGCGATGGCTACGAGTTGCACGACGGAAGCGGAATGGCGCGTGCCGATCTTGTCTCACCCGAAACAATTGTCACGATACTCAGTCGAATACAGGCCAGCCCGGACTTCGAAGCGTTCTATAACGCGCTTCCCGTAGCAGGTGTTGACGGCACCATCTCGCAACGAATGCGCGGCACTCGCGCTCAGGGCAATGTCCACGCGAAAACCGGATCACTGCAGTGGGTGCGATCCCTTTCTGGGTACGTCACCGACGGTGACGGTAAGCGGGTTGTCTTCAGTATTCTCTCGAACAAGTGGACCACACCGTCAAGCGTCGTGACGGCGACAGCGGATTCAATCGCCGCAACTCTGGCATCGTACCGTAAACAATGAGCGGAGTGATCAGCGGATCTCAGGCCTCACTGCTGATTCTCGACTCGTTGGAGCACATGCCCGTTGAACGCGTCCCGCTTGCGGCCGCGCAGGATAAGGTTCTTGCAGAAGCGATCACAGCGAGCGTCAGCATTCCGCCGTGGCGAAGCGCCTCGATGGATGGCTACGCCGTGAGGGCAGCAGACATCACGAGAGTACCCTGCACCCTGCGGGTTTCCGGCGACATCTCGGCAGGCAGCGTCAAACCACCGCCACTCGTCGACGGAACTGCGTTCAGAATCATGACTGGCGCACCAGTTCCGGCGGGGGCAGATACAGTAATTCGGGTAGAGGACACCGACAATGGAACCCATGCGGTCGAGATCCGTGACGCACGTGACGCGCTCAGGAACGTACGCCCACTCGGCGAGGACTTTCGCGCTGGTGACATTCTCCTTTCGGCTGGCGAACGCGTCGGAGCAGCGGCACTTGGTGTCCTCGCCTCCAGCGGTCATGCGACCGTCGCCGTCCACCGCGCTCCGACTGTCTCAATAGTTGCTTCCGGTGATGAACTTGTACGCGTCGACGACTTTGCCGGAGTCATGAGTGCTGAGCGGATTGTGTCCTCGAATAGCTATTCACTTCCAGCGCTTGTACGTGACGCTGGCGGCGTCCCGCGCGATGGTGGCATAACGCGCGATAACCCTGATGCACTGAGAGCAGCCATCGAAAAGGTGATGGCCTGCGATCTGCTGATTACCACCGGCGGTGTATCAGTTGGCGAGCGTGACTTTACACGCCGCGTAATGAGCGACATGGGGACAGATATCAGATTCTGGCGCGCACGTATCAGGCCCGGTGGACCCCTCGTGTTCGGCACGCTGGACGGGCTCCCGTGGATCGGCTTGCCGGGCAATCCAGTTTCCGCCATGGTAACATTCGAGCTTTTCGTGCGCCCGGCGATTCGAAAGATGCTCGGCCAGAGTCTCGTCTTCCCGGTTCCACAAATCGTGACGCTCGACGAGCATGTCAAGCTGGGCGCCGGCCTGACACACTATTTGCGTGTAGTCGTCGAGCAAACCGACGACGGGCTTCACGCTCGGCTCACGGGCAGCCAGAGCTCGGGCGTCCTTACATCCATGATGCGCGCGAACGCCCTCTTGATCGTTCCCGAAGGGAAGCGCGAGTGTCAACCAGGCGAACAATTCCGTGCGCTTATGCTGCGTGGATCGATGCTTCGCTGCGACACCTTTCCCGCGTGACACGATCACTTGTCGGCAGCCGGCTCGTGAAGAGCCTGGAGCGACGTTTCGTCACTGTAAACGACGAAGTTCGCGTCGGAGATCGCGATCTGAATATCATTCGTCCTCGTAGCGCCGACGAACTGATAAACGAGAGCGATTTCGAGCGCGACGAGCGATTGCCTTACTGGGCCGAGCTGTGGCCCTCGTCAACTATTCTCGCCAACTTCGTCGTAAACGACCCGCAGCCCCGCGGTCGTCTTATCGAGCTTGGCGCGGGCATCGGCCTCGTCAGTATCGCTGCAGCGATTGCAGGATACGACGTTACAGCATCCGACTACTACGAAGACGCACTTGCCTTCACGAGAGCCAACTCGTTTCGAAATCTTGGATACGAAATCGCGACCACGCTGATCGATTGGCGCTCAGTCGGCGACGACGTTCCCCGATTCGACGTGGTACTCGCCTCGGATGTGCTGTACGAATCCCGCTATGCACCGCTAGTAGCCGGAGTGATCGACAGGCTCCTCGCGCCAGCAGGGGTCGCATACATCGCGGACCCTGGCCGCGTCGCGGCAGTTGCGTTCACCGATGCCTGCGCCGAGCGGCGCCTGTACATAAAGGCTAGGACCAGCCGCCCCTATCAGGCTGGAACAATCCGACAGAGCATCACCGTATACGAGTTATCACGAGCCGGATAACTCGCATAGCACCAGATTCAGTGCACTAATTGCTGCGCTATTACTTCTGAAATATCGAGCACCTGCACGCTTGAGTCCTGCGCCTTTACGCCATCGCCGATCATCGTCATGCAGAACGGGCACGCAACCGCGAGGACGTCCGCTCCAGTCGCAAGCAGTTCTTCTGTCCGTTCCACATTGATGCGCTTGCCAACGGTTTCTTCCATCCACATGCGACCACCGCCAGCGCCGCAGCAGAGTCCCTTGCTCCTGTTACGCGGCGGCTCGACGAGTGTCATCATCGGCAGTGCACGCTTCATTGTCTCACGGGGCGCCTCGTAAATACCGTTGTAACGACCCAGGTAGCAGGAGTCGTGATAGGCAACGGTGAGCGCCTTCCCTTCACCATTCAGTGGAAGACGATTTTCATCCATCAACTTTTCGATGTAGGTCGAATGATGGATTACATCATAATTGCCGCCGAGCTGTGGATACTCGTTTCCTATCTGATGGAAACAGTGTGGGCAATTGGTAACAATCGTCTCGACTCCATATCGGTCCAGTGTCTCGATATTGTCGCGCGCCAGCATCTGGTACAGGTACTCATTGCCCATGCGACGCGCAGGGTCGCCGTTGCACTTTTCCTCCTGCCCTAGTATCGCAAATTTCACATTTGCAGCCTGCAACACACGTGCGAATGCAACCGCGATCTTCTTGGCGCGGTCGTCGAACGAGCCCATGCATCCAACCCAGAACAATACCTCGGGCCGTTCGCCGCGCTCTACCATCTCAGCCATGGTAGGTATGTCCATCCCTTCCGCCCATTTTGCGCGATCGCCGGGATCGAACGCCCATGGCGAACCGTTTTTCTCAAGCGATTCGAATGCGGGCTGTATTTCGGGCGGGAATCTGGACTCCATCAACACCAGACCGCGCCGCAACTCATTGATGATATCGAGTTGATCAATCGACACTGGGCATTCCTCGACACAGGCTCGGCAACTCGTACACGCCCACAGTTCTTCTTCTGTGATGTAGTTGTCGAGCAGCGTATTTCCAAGCGCCGCCGATCCGTTCGAATGCCCGGCGTCGCCCCCCTCACCCGCCGCCAGCGTGTGGTGCTCGAATTCGCCGAAGTCACCGGTCGCAAGAGGTGCAAGTTCCATCAACCGCTGCCGCGTGTTGATCATGATCTTGCGCGGGCTTAGAAGTTTTCCCGTGATGTTGGCGGGACAGACCGCAGTACAGCGCCCGCACTCTGTGCACGAATAACTGTCCAACAGGCTCTTCCAACCCAGATGCGTTACATCCGACGCGCCAAACTGCTCCGCACCCTCGGCTTCGAGATCCATATAGCTCATCGCCCCCTTCACACCTGGCCCGCTCGTATTGGCGAGATAGGTGTTCGGCAACGATGTAAGCACGTGCAGATGCTTGGAGTATGGCAGGTAATTCAGAAAAACGAGAATCAGTAGAGCGTGAAACCACCAGCTGGTCTCGCGTCCCAATTCCAGAGTTCCCGCAGACAGCCCGCCAAACGCATGCGACACCGCCAGCGATACCGGCTGAAATATCGTTCCGCTTTCTGGATGCAAAGCAAAGCCGAAAGCCCCGAGAGTGATGAGGCTCACCATCAAGGCGCCAATCATCGACAGAATCAGGATGGCATCACCGGAGTGTACCTTGTCGCCCTGAAGTCGTCGCGGTTTCACGATAATGCGCCGGTACAGAAGCACGGCGACCGCCGCGAGTACCAGGACAGCGAATAGCTCCTGCGACAGGATGTAGAAGTCGTACAGTGGCGCCGGCAGTATCGCCGCGTATGTGAATCCCGGGAACAGCCCCTGTACAATGATCTCTGCCGTTCCTACTGTCAGGACCACAAATCCCCAGAACACCGAGGCGTGCAATGGCCCTGCCACCGCATCGCGCAGGATCTTCTTTTGTGCCAGTCCGATAAGAAAGAGATTCTTGAGCCGCGTTACCGGATCGTCAGTTCGAATTTCCGGCTGACCGATGGACATCATGTAACGGACCAGGCGCTGAGCGTTGTAGGAAAAGAACGACAACGCCAACACCACAATCAGTATGAATATGCCGTGCCCAACAGTCATAGCGCGCGCTCCCTCAGTGCAGTCGATCCAGCGTGCCTCACCCGCGCGACTTTGCTTCCTTCACCGCCGCGGTAAGTACCGGAACAATCTCAAACAGATCACCTACGATTCCGTAGTCGGCGATCTTGAAAATCGGCGCTTCCTTGTCCTTGTTGATCGCGACGATCGTGCGCGATGTACGCATGCCCGCAAGATGCTGAATTGCTCCCGATATTCCAACCGCGACGTACAATTGAGGGCTGACGAGCCGGCCTGTCTGCCCAATCTGATCACTGTGCGGACGCCAGCCTTCATCGGTTACAACACGCGTCGCACCGACGGCGGCATTTCCAAATGCCGCAGCCAGATCTTCGAGTAGCTTGAAATTCTCGGGTCCTTTCAGCCCACGCCCGCCACTCACAATAACGGGAGCTTCACCCAGATCGAGCTTCGTACCACCGCCGAGTTTGACCTCTTTCACCACGATTCGCGACGCGGACGGATCACCGACTGGCTCAACTTTCTCCACTGTCCCCGCGCGCGGCGCTTCCGCCGGAGTGAACATGTTCGCACGGATTCCAATCAGTGCCGGCTGAGACGCGATCTTAACTGTCGCAATGACTTTCCCGATGTTCACCGGGTGCTCCACTATCACCGCATCGCCGTCTAGCTTGATCGCGGTCACATCGTTGACAAGTCCAACTCCCAGCTTTGCCGCAACCCGTGGCGCCAGGTCGCTGCCAAGTGCGGAAGTCGGGAAAATCGCAACCCGATAGTTGCCACCGCGTATGCGCTCCGCAATTGTCGCGGCCAGCGCTTCAGGATTGTATTTGTCGAGCCCCGCGTGCTCAACGACGATGACCGTATCGGCTCCATATTTCGCAAGCTGCTCTGCGTGTGCACCTATCCCGGCGGCTCCCGCTATGAATGCGTCAACACTGCCACCCGTCTCATCGGCGACGTTGCGCGCCGCCGTTACCGCTTCGAGGCCGATCTTGCGAAGATCGCCGTTTCGCGTCTCCGCGAATGCAAAAACGTTTGCCATTTCTACAGTACCTTGGCTTCTGTCTGCAGCAGTGCCAACAGTTCAGGCACAGCCGCGGCACCTTCGCCGATTATCCGCCCCGCTGGTCGTTCCGGCGGGAGTTCCATCTTCAAGACAGTGACAGTCTGTTCACCGAGTTGTGCTGGCTTGACCTCAAGTGGCTTCTTCTTCGCCGCCATGATCCCCTTGAGTGCGGGGTACCGAGCGGTGTTCAGCCCCTGATCAATCGTCAGTACAGCAGGCAACGGGAACTCGACAAATTCCTGTCCACCTTCTATCTCCCGCTTGGCCGAACCACTACCGCCAGCAAGCTCGAGCTTCGATATAGCTGTTACGACTGGCAAGCCGAGTAGCTCACCTACCATCGCACCGACTACACCGTTCGACGAGTCCGCCGATTGCTTGCCAAAAAGAATCAAATCGAAGCCACCGTCCTTGAGCTCGGCGGCAAGCGCACGAGCGATCGCAAGACCATCGAACGGTATTCGATCGGCCTTGAGCTCAACACCGCGATCTGCCCCCATCGCAAGAGCTTTCCGTATCGTCTCCTGAACAGAATCGGGGCCAAGCGAAATAATTACGACCTCCGTCGCTGAATCCTTGTCCTTGATCTGCAGCGCCGCTTCCACGGCCCAGGAATCAAAGTCGTTCATATCGAACTTCAGACCAGCCTCGTCCACCGCATTGCCGATAGGGGCGATCTTGAACCGGACATCCATATCCGGGACACGTTTGATGCACACGGCGATTTTCACCGCGGATAATCTCCTGAACGTTTTAGTGTAAGGGAATCTCTTACTACGCCAACTGAAGCTACACGTAATGTAACGGGCGCGATGCCGCGAACACCCGGGCGACTATTCAAACGCGGCAAGTCCGGTCACAGCCTGACCAACGATGAGAGTATGAATGTCATGCGTCCCCTCGTACGTGTACACACTCTCGAGGTTGGCCATATGGCGCATGGCGCCGTACTCCGCCAGGATGCCATTTCCTCCCAGCAACCGGCGTGCTTCACGCGCAATATCGCAAGCCACGTTCACATTGTTCCGCTTGGCAAGTGATACCTGCTGCGGTGTCAGCTTTCCAGCATCCTTGAGTCTGCCGAGATGCATCACCAGAAGCCTGCCCTTGGCAATCTCAGTCACCATCTCAGCCAACCTCGCCTGCTGTAACTGGAATCCCGCTATCGGTCGGCCAAACATCACACGGTTGGAGCCATACGATAGCGCTTCTTCATAGCAATACATCGCAGCACCCATCGCTCCCCACGCAATTCCATACCGCGCTTGCGTGAGGCACATGAGCGGACTCTTCAACCCACCCGATTTCGGCAAGATTGCGTCAGCCGGTATGTGCACGTCCTGAAATGAAAGCTCCGACGTGTCAGATGCACGTAATGAAAGTTTGCCCTTCTGATTCTTCGCGGAAAACCCTGGCGTGTTCGTCGGCACAACAAAGCCGCGGACCGAATGGCCGTCGTCGTCACCGTCCTCGGTCTTGGCCCAGACAATTGCCACCTGCGCTGTGGAACCATTCGTAATCCACATCTTGGCGCCGTTGATGATCCAGGAGCCGTCGCTTTGTAGCCGCGCGCGCGTAATCATGCCGGCCGGATTGGAACCGTAGTCCGGTTCTGTCAACCCAAAGCAACCGATGATCTCCGCCTTCGCCATGGCTGGCAAAAGCCGCGATTTCTGCTCATCAGACCCAAACGCGAACACTGGATACATCACCAGCGCGCCCTGAACCGAGGCGAATGACCTGACCCCGGAGTCGCCACGCTCCAGCTCCTGCATGATCAGACCGTATGCGACGTTGTTCAGGCCGGCGCAGCCGTACTCCTCGGGCAAATTCGCACCCAGCACGCCGAGTTCAGCCATTCCGGAGATTATCTCGCGCGGAAAATGGCCGTCGACGTAAGCGTCGCCGATGATCGGGAGAACCTGGTCGTTGACGAAAGCGCGGACAGAATCCCGCACCGCACGTTCATCCTCCGACAGGAGGGAGTCTATATCACAGAGATCGAGTGGGTTCGTTGCCATCTCGAAAGATACCGCGATCGCGCCCCCTGTCCCACCCATGGAATTCGGTCATTCCGCGGCGGGCCGTACTCAGGAAATGCCCCGTTTCAGGGCTGGATCCGACTCGAAAGCCTCGCCGCCAGTCGCGGCTGCGCCGCTGGATTCGCCGGTCGCGTTGCCCGAGCGCTAATCCCAACAGCCCGCGCCTTGGCTCGAAATGCCTGCCCGTGGTCCAGCGCCATGCCGTGCTGATCCTGCCACTGATGCACCATCTCGTGGACAAGCGTATGAAGCACGTCGTCCCACGGGTCCCGCTCCAGGTGCCTCAGTGAGAGCGCGATCTCGGCGCCCTGGCCTTCTCCCTCTGCCATATAGTGGCCAAGCCGATGCTTCATTCGTCGCGAAATCCGCATCCGAATCTCGCCGAGCTCGCCCGAGAATAGCGCGGAATTGTACTCCGCGTGTGCCAGCTGAAGGCGCGCAATTACCTCGACGTCACTGGCACGGGTGCGCCGAGGCGGTCCCGGCTTCTGACTGCCATGAGATGTGCGTCGCGGCGGCGCGGCGGGGGCCGGCTCAGTATGCGACGGCACCACGTCGAACATGTCGCACTGCGTCCAGAGCTGACGCAGGCGCTCAAATCGAAGATTCTCCCTCAGCGTTC
>JBDTAW010000033.1:0-21993 GCA_039924445.1 Gemmatimonadaceae bacterium | reverse complement strand
CCGAATCGGCGAACGATCGGCGCATACCTGGTTCGTCCTCAAATATCTGCTGGGCTATCCGAACGTGCGCAACTACGACGGATCATGGACAGAATGGGGTAACACCGTGCGCGCGCCAATCGAGGTGGGCGCATGAGCGGCACGATACCAGCAGCCGCAAAAATCGTCTGGGCCGGCGAACACAGGTTCGATGCAAGTGCGCCCGGCACCGCATCCATCCGCATGGATGTTAGTGGAAAAACCGGAACCAGTCCGGTGACCACACTTCTCGCCGCTCTCGGAGGATGTGTCTCGGTCGATGTCGTTGATGTCCTCGCTAAGCGCAAGACGCCGGTCGAATCGCTTGAAATTGATCTGCAGGCCACACGGGTAGACGGTACCCCCAAGCGGCTCGCGAGTGCAACGCTCAATTTTGATATCAAGGGAGCAGGAATTGAACGATTGCACGCCGAGCGCGCTATTGATCTGGCTATCAACAAGTATTGCTCGGTCCGCGACTCGCTACGGGAGGACATCCCCATTGCGTGGACACTCATTCTGAACGGTGAGAAGCGCGACTCGGCGTCCGCGAAGCAAGACTGACGAAGGCAGTCCAACCGAACCTCTGCGGATCAAACTATTCCTGGTATTGCTCTGACGCGACTTGGCGTCGTTGGTACCGACAGCGGAGTCGGTAAAACTGTCGTAGCCTCGGCTATAATCGTCGCGATGCGTGACGCTGGTGCACGCGTAGCGCCCATGAAGCCGATCGGGAGAAGCGGGGCGGACGACATCAAACGCCTGCAGGCAGCCTGCCGCATACCTTACCCCGCGCAGCTTGTTCAGCCGTTCGCCTTTGAGGACGCTGCGGCACCCCTCGTCGCCGCGCGCCGCGCGCGTTCACCGATCGATACCGGCATACTTGATCGCGCGTTCGCCGAACTCTGCACACTCAGCGACGCAATCGTCGTCGAGGATTCCGGCGGGCTGCTCGTACCGATTACGGAAACCGAAAACTTCGCGACGCTGTTCGCGCGCTGGGGATTGGATCTCGTGATAGTCGCACCGAATCGGGGAGGAACCGTGAACCAGGTTCTCACGACGATCCGGATAGCAAAGGCGCACGGCCTGAGAACGCGAGCGGTCATCCTGACCACGCTCACTCGCGAACGCGGCGGGACAGCGGAACGCACTAATCTGGCTCTCCTCAAGGAACTGCTGCTGACGGTTCCGGTGATATCGGTGCCGTACACCGCGACACCTGACGACCCGCGCACAGTTGCCTCCCTCGCGAACGAGCTATCAGCGCACCCGACGATCGCCCGGCCGGCCTAGCGACTCGTGCAAATTCGTGCCCGGCATCCGCGTTCGCCGGGCACGGATCTGGCGTAACTGCTGGATCCCGACCTTCGGCGGGATGACGACTCCACATCGACTCAGCAATGCCCAGAACAAAAAAGCAGCAACCGGCGTGGCTGATCAAACACTCTCTGACTGTCGTCGCAATCGCCCTTCTCCTGGTCTGGATTACAGGTTACATCGTTCTCGATCCGCGATCGCACCTCGGCGCATTCTGTGGGAACGCGATCGCTGACTGGAGTGGCTCCGTCGTCATCATCCTCGGCACCAAGGTGTTTTACGAGGTCGGATCCAGCGAAAGCAAGCCCGTACGTGGACACAAGCGGAATCCCATTCACGAATTCGTGCACGAGCATTCGCTTCTGCTCTTCATAATTATTACCGGGCTCGGATGGACAGCTCTGTATCTGCACATGAAGCCGGACGGCAAGTGGGGGCAGGTCGTCGGTAACATCGTCTCGGAATGGGGGCAGATGGCCGGTCTGGTATTTCTCACGAAACGCCTCGTGGAAATCGGCTCGAAGGAATAGCTCCGCGGCCTGCCGTGCGTCTGGTGACCGATTGCTGCCTTTTGCAGTCATATCAGAACCATGAACAAAGACGATTCCAGAGGCCATCTCTACTCCTCCGGCGCACGCAAGGCGATCCGCGTTTCGGCGACTGTCGGAATCTTTGCGCTCGCGTATGCAGTCGTAGCCTTCGCCATCGGATTCATTCCGATCAATCTGATGCTGCGCCGAATGATGGGGTCGGCGATCATGCTCAGCATCTGGGTGAACTCGGCGGTACAACTCGCCGAGCGCACCGCTGTCGCCGCGCTTGCGTGCTGGTTAGCCCTGCTGGTCTCCGGGCGCGGTCGCGGGCGGCTGACAGGTCGCGGGATGCTCGCGGTTGGTGCGGCGATGTCCGGCGCGCTCGCCGGCGCCCTGGATGCGGGAGCACACAAGCTGCTTGTCAGCCACCTGATCCGGGCTGCGCGCATCGCGCAATGGCGCGGTCATCTGCTGTCAGACACGATGACCTTCGTTGTTTCGGTCGCAATCACCTTGCTCTTCATCACCCGAAGCACGAGCGTCCTCAAGGTCGAGTAATTGCCCATCGAACATTTCATGGGCGAGCGCGGAATGGTTCGGGAGGCGGCCCCGTGGAGGCATGTCGTATGCAAATACGTGCATCCAGGACAACCTCAATTCGACAGGGAGGCGACATGCCAGGAGGCGACAAATCCGCGTACACGGACAAGCAGAAGCGACAGGCCGAGCATATCGAAGAGGGATACGAAGACCGCGGGGTTTCGAAAGACGAAGCCGAACGGCGCGCATGGGCAACTGAAAACGCAATAAGCCACGGTGGGAAAAAGTCCGGATCAGGTCGCGGTCGCACAGAGAACCACGGACCAGAGCGGAAGGGCGGCCACGCTTCGAGTCACGCAGAGAGTCCCACGGAACGCAGCAGAGCCGCGAGGAAGGGATGGGAGACCAGGCGCGACGAGCGCTGATCAGAGCGTTTTCTTGCTCCAGCGCTTCTCGGTTTCCGCGAGCTCAATTCTCAAGCGCGAGTAACTGTCATACCTGGCTGTGCTGACAGATCCAGCTGCAACGGCAGCGATCACGGCGCAGCCAGGTTCTGACAGGTGTGAACAGTCACCGAACCTGCAATCGTGGATAAATGGCCGAAGCTCAGGAAAGCAGTCCGGCAGATCAACCGGTTTCAGGCCCCAGACGCCCACCTCGCGCAAGCCGGGCGTGTCGGCGACATAACCGCCGCCGGGCAACGGGTGCATCACCGCGCCGACTGTCGTGTGTCTCCCCTTGTTCACCGACTCACTGATCTCACCAACTCGCAGATTGAGCCCCGGATAAAGGGCATTCATGAGCGACGATTTGCCCACGCCTGATGGACCGCTAAGGGCACTCGTCTTTCCATCGAACGCGACGTGCAGTTGATCCAGGCCGGTCAAGTTCACAACACTCGTGAAGTGTACAGGATAACCAGCTGCCTCGTAATCCGCGAAGCGTGCGCGCGTAACCTGCTCCGGTGCGAGTTCCGACTTGTTGATCACGATGCGCGATGCGAGGGAGTTCGCTTCTGCGATCACCAGAAATCGGTCCAGCATTCGCGGATGCGGCTCGGGGTTCGCGGCTGCGAATACGACGACGACCTGGTCGAGATTGGCAACTACAACTCGCTCGCCGGCGCGACCGCCAGGTTCCCGACGCGCGAGCTGCGTGGAACGTGGGTCGATCTGCGTGATCATCCAGCCATCACCGCGCTCGCCCTCGATCAGCTTCACATTGTCCCCGACCGATAGCTTCACGCCGGAGTCGCTCACCAACTTGAGTCGTCCCCTGAGTGACGCGTCACGTACCTGTCCCAGATCGTCTCTTACCTGCCACACTCCGCCAGTACCGGAAAGAACACGGCCCGAGTGCAGCGGGCCGTCAGCGGTTTCTTCCAATTTTCGGGGAACTCGCGTCACGAATCTCGCATGACGTCGTACCAGGGGCGGCTGGGCGCGTCGGCGCGCGTAATCAATTCATCGAGCGCGCGTTTCACGTCGTTGAGGAGGGTGGCGCCGAGTGACGCAAGAGCGTCCGCTTCGGACTCACCGAAGGCTATATAGTCGGTTTCGAGATGACCCGAGGCTACGGGATCCCCGATGCGCCAACGAACGAAGAGCAGGTACGCGCCGAAGCGGCCGCGCGGATCACGCACTTCATCCGCGACAAGCTCGACACTGTAGGACGAGCCGTCCTTTCCCTCGAACGCGGCAGGACGAGCGTGCACCGCACGGTATCCACCGATGGTGTTGGCGTCGCCCGCATCGTGATTGGCGGGAAGGAATCGGCCCATAGGGGTCGTGGTGGCGGCTCAGCGTCGGCCGCGCACCATCTCCTTGATAATGTTGCCGGTCATGAACGCAACGTTCGCGGGGCGCTCGGCCAGGCGTCGCATAAGATACGGATACCACTGCGTACCGAACGGAACGTAGCAACGCATGCGCCAGCCTTCCTTCACGATCTTCTCCTGAAGGTCGCGGCGCACGCCGTACAGCATCTGGAATTCGAACTGTTCCGGCTTGATGTGATTCTCGCGAGCAAATGCCTTGGCGGCCTCGATGATTGCCTCATCGTGCGTGGCAACACCAGGATAATTCCCGTCGAGCATCAACTGCTGCATGCACTTCACGTAATTGACATCGACGTCCTTCTTTTCAGGGAACGCGACTGCCGCCGGCTCCTTGTACGCACCCTTGCAGATACGCACACGAGCCCCGAGCGTGTTCATGTGCTCGACATCAGCCTGTGTACGGTACAGGTATGCCTGAAGTACGACACCAACGGTTCCGCGAAACTCCGGATACAACCGGTTCTCGAAGAGTTCGAGAGTCTTCTGCGTGTATCCGCTGGCTTCCATGTCCAACCGGACAAAGCTTTCGTACTTGCGCGCTCGTTCGAGCACGTCGTACATGATCGAGACACACAGTTCTTCGGATACATCGAGACCCATGGCCGTGAGCTTCACGCTCACGTTCGCATCGAGCTTCTCGCGCGCGATGCGGTCCAGAATCTTGAGGTATTCCGCTCCCGCAGCACGAGCTTCTGCTTCGTTGTGAACGCTTTCTCCCAGCAAGTCGAGCGATGCTGTGATTCCGCGTCGATTCAGTTCGCGAACAGCCGGCACGGCAGTGTCGAGGGTTTCACCGGCAACGAATCGCGATGCGAATCCCTTGGCCAGGCGATTGGTTTTGACAAACTTGAATACCCGTGGCTGGTTGGATAGGTACAACAGTGCGTTACGGATCATGTTACTTGTAGAGTCGAGTTACCGGGAACGGGGCGCCCGACTTTATGTCGGAGTCGAGGAAATTCCAATCAACGAGCCCGTCATCTGACTGAGGCTCGAGTAGATATGCAGCCAGGGGACCGAAACGGCCAGTCGCAGGGACGATTACATAGCCCTGCGGATGTCCACTCGGCATGTTCGACGCCGATGGTGCGCTCCACGTGCCTGTGATCCGCGTTTCCTTGTGCCCCTGGAAGGCGCGTGGTGATGTCACAACAGAATCAACCGTGAAGGTGGAAACACGACCTGTCGAGGAAGTCGGAAGGAACGGCGTGACAGTCAGACCGTGCAACCGGAGCAGCGCGATGACCTTGGGATCGTTGGGCAGTACGTACGCATCTGGCTTCTCGACGGACAACGTCGGTTCAAAGCGATCGTACACAGGCATCACCTGCGTTATGAAGCGGCCAGTGCGACGAATGCCTTTTGTCAGCCCAGCCTGCGTGCGCGTCGAATCACCCGTTCGTTGCAAAACCTCGAACGGAATCGGAGCGTTGAATGGCTTTGTTGTCAATTGCGACCGGATTGGAACTTCGGCTTCCCGAACGTTCTCGGCCGTCGATCGTATGTGCTCAATCTCGGCTGAGTGCCGCACCGTGGCAGAAAGAATCTCCTGCACGAACGCATACGTGGATGCAACGCGGCGCTTGAAAGGATCGTGGGAGTATGCTTCGCTAAGTATGGAAATGCGACCACGAATCCCGTAATAGTTGGTGCCGTATCGCGGCAGGTGTTCATACGTTCGCCAACCATTCTTCACCGTGTCGGTCAGCTCTTCGCGGCCATATCCCGAGCCAAAATTGCCGTAGTCAAAAACCTCGTACCCTCGGTTGCGCATACGTGTGCGGATTTCCGGGAGGATGGTGTCTCTGGTGAGAGTTCCCGCAAATCCCGGCGCGTATGACGCAGGGTTCAACGACGGCGAATATGTAAGCGCAAACCCGTGCAGGCTTCCGTCTGTAGTGTGCAGATCGACGTAGACGTCCGGATCCCACTTATCGAACATTGCGAGAGCGGCGCGTGTTTCTGGCGCCTCCGCCTTGACGTAGTCGCGATTCAGATCCAGTCCCTGGCCATTCGGGCGCTGACCTACGAGCGCCGGCCCATTCTGTTCACCTCTGTTTATTGCTTCATCCTTGAACTTTTCGTTGCCGTCAGCGTTGTAGATGGGGACTGCAATCAGGACAAGCGAATCGAGCACGTCCGGCCCGCGGTGATACGTCAGATCGCGAACCAGTGCGAGCAGGGCTTCCTTCCCTTCTACTTCGCCCGCGTGGATATTGGCATTGACGTACACGATGGGTCGCCCGAGCGCACGTGCCTGCTCGGGGGTAGTGACCATTGGCCTCGACAAAATCATGTATGGTATGTCGCGACCTTCCGTCGTCTTGCCGATGACACCGAAGGCAATTGGAGCATTCCGGGAGCGAAGTCCATTCATGAACGCGATCACGTCGGCGTACGTCGATGTCTGGTTGTAGTTGGTGGCCTCTGCGCGAGTCTCCGGCATGGGGAAATTCGGACGTGATGGATCGATTCGCGCCGCGCACGCCGCGACGAGTGTGACAACGGTCGTAGCCGCGATGCCGCGCAATATACGAGTGCTCGTCTGTGTCATGACTCTGGTAATGGGTTGGTCCTACGGGTAGAAACGCGCATTCGAACGCGCCATCTGCAGGAGAATCGGTGCCGCTTCGAATCTCCCCGGAAACCTTACGTTTAGATCATCCAGTTGTTGCAGGAGCGCATCCAGGCCCAGGCTATCCATGTATCGAAATGGGCCGCCCCGGAACGGTGGGAAACCGATTCCAAATACCGCTCCCACGTCGCCGTCACGCGGCGAACGAATGATCTCGTCTTCCAGACACCTGGCCGCTTCATTCAGCATTGCAAACACAGTGCGACGCTGAATCTCATCCTCCGCGAGCTCAGTGTGCTGACGTCCAGGAGCGAAGAGCTCGTAAACCGTGCTATCTGGCCCGCCCTTCCTTCCTGCTTCATCATACACGTAGAAGCCCTTGCGGGACTTGCGGCCAAATCGCCCTGCATCGATCACGCTGCGGAGTGCCTGCGGCTGCTCGAAACGTTCGCCGTATTCCTCGAACATGATGTGCCCGACTTTGCCCGCAATGTCGAGCCCTACTTCATCGACGAGAGTTACCGGTCCAACCGGGAAGCCGAAATCGACCAGCGCCTTGTCGATCGCCTCGATCGTGACACCCTCATCGAGGAGTCGACCAGCCTCACCTATGTACGGCGTGAGGATTCGATTTACATAGAATCCCGGTGCATCGTTCACAACAATAACCGTCTTGCCAAGTTTCTTGCCGTACGAAACCGCGGTTGCGGTAACAGCATCAGACGTACGAGGCGTAACGATCACCTCGAGCAACGGCATCTTGTTGACGGGGGAAAAGAAGTGCATTCCGAGCACGCGCTCAGGTCGGCGCGAGACTTCGGCAATACGTGTTACCGGGATGGTACTCGTGTTAGTCGCGAAGATCGCTTGCGGTTTCACCACTTCCTCGACTTCACGAAGTACAGCATGCTTCACATCCAGATCTTCGAACACTGCTTCGATCACGAGATCGGCGCTTGCGAAGCCGCTGTAGTCGATGGTTCCTGTAACGAGCGACATGGTATCAGCATACTGGACGCGCGTGATCTGATGCTTCGTCAGCCGCTCCTTCACAACGCTGCTTATCGCACTCAGCCCCTTTCCAATGCGAGCCCAGTCCGAATCCTTCATGCGGACTATTGTGCCCTTCTGGATCGCAACGCCCGCGATACCCGCTCCCATAAAACCGGAACCGATGATGCCTAGTTTCTCGATCGCGATCGGCATCGCAGTGTGGCCAGGTAGCAGGCCACTGTCCTTCTTCAACGCAGTAGTCGCGAAGAACAGGAATATCAGCTGCTTCGATACATCTGTAACCGCCATCTCGCCGAACAGACGGGATTCCTCCCGCAATCCAGCCGGCATGCCTTGCGTCATCCCGGCCTCGATGGCCTGGATCGCGGCGAGAGGCGCCGGATAATTCCCGTGCGTCTTCTTTTCCGTCTCTTCGCGCGCTTTCTTGAAGACGACACGTCGGCCGATCGGATTGGAATCGAGCAGCAGACCGCTTGCACCGCTTGAGCGCGAAGTCCGCTTGAGCCTGCCTTCACCAAGCGCAAGCGCGCGAGCTATCGCGATCCGTCGAAGTATCGCTGGATGAACCATCTCATCCACGAGCCCGATCTGCAGCGCTTTCTTCGCGCGCACGTTCTTGCTCGTAAGAATCATGTCCAGCGCGGCGCGCACACCGATCAGCCGCGGGAGGCGCTGCGTACCGCCGGCGCCGGGAATGATGCCGAGTTGAACTTCGGGTAGAGCAAGAATCGTTTTGGGATCGTCGCTCGCAATTCGCCAGCGACACGCCAGTGCGGATTCGAGACCGCCCCCCATGCAGGCACCGTGAATCGCGGCGACAAACGGCACGCGTGATTTCTCAAGATTTTCGACGAGCGCCTGGCCGTCGCGACTGAGGCGCGTCGCGTCTTCCGCATCCCGTAGCTGCGCAAACTCCTCGATATCAGCGCCGGCCAGAAATGTGTCAGGCTTGCCGCTGATCAGCACCGCGCCCTTGATCGACTCGTCACGATCGATGCGATCGAACAGCTCCATCATCGACTCGCGAACCGCACGCGTGATGATGTTGACCGGTTCGTTCACAATGTCGATCGTCAGGATCGCAACACCGCCTTCCACCGCCATGGTAACAGGCGCGCCATCAGGCGTGCGGATCATCGTGCTCTCCGTGGCGAGGCCCGTCATACATCCCGCTCCAGTACCATCGCGAAACCGAGCCCGCCAGCGGCGCACACTGTCATCAATCCGTATCGAGCATCCCGACGCGCCATTTCGTTGAGCAGCGTCGTGGTGATTCGCGCTCCCGTCGCGCCGAACGGATGGCCGAGTGCGATTGATCCACCCATCACGTTGAGCCGCGCACGATCGACTTCACCAACCGGTCGTTCGAATCCCGCGCGTCTGGCCCACTCCAGCGACTCGAATCCCTTCAGATTGCTGAGGACCTGCGCCGCGAAGGCTTCGTGCATCTCTACCAGGTCCATATCCTCCAGCGTGAGCCCAGCCCGCTCAAGTGCGACCGGGGCCGCGAGAACCGGTCCCATCAGAAGCTGCTCGCCAGGATCGATCGCAGCATATGCGTATGACCGTATGTAGCCGAGCGGAGCATAGCCCATTGAGCGCGCGCGATCTTCACTCATCATCAACACACACGCGCCACCATCAGTGAGCGGCGACGAATTACCTGCTGTCACGCTTCCGTAACGTCTGTCGAACACTGGCTTCAACGCAGCGAGCTTTTCGTACGACGTATCCTCGCGCACGCCGTTGTCGACCTGAACCACGTTGTCGTACTTCGGTGGAACGGCAACAGGCACAATCTCGGCCGGAATTCGCCCATCTGCGGTACCCGCTGCAGCCAGCCTGTGCGAACGCAGTGCGAAATGGTCCTGATCCTCGCGACTGATGCTATTCAGCTTCGCCATCTTCTCGGCGCTGTCGCCCATCGTCTCGCCGGTCGTTGCCTCGGCGATAGCGGGTGTGATCGGGACCAGATCGCGAGGGCGAATTCTGACCAGTGCACCTATCCGTCCGGTCAGCGACTTGGCGCGCGATGCAGCGACAAGGGCGTCGGCGAATCCGCGGGAGTGCAGCACGGGCACATTTGACAACGATTCCGCACCGCCGGCGATGATCACGTTGTTGTGTCCGAGCGCTATCTGGTCGGCCGCGTCGGTTATGGCCTGATTCGAAGACGCGCACGCGCGACTGACGCTGTAGGCCTGAACGGATTTGGGGAGCACCGGCATGAGCGACACCTCACGCGCGATATTCGGCGCCAATACGTTTGGAACGACCGTTCCAAAGATCAGCGCTTCGACTTCATTACCGCTCAGATTGGCTCGTTCGAGGAGCTCGGCAACGCAGAGTTTTCCGAGTTCGATTGCCGATAACCGTTTGAACAGGGTGCCGGCTCGCGTGAAGGGAGTCCTGACTCCCGCCACGATCGCAACTCGGCGCCCATTTCCAAAGCTCGGCATTGCTTGAAGTTAGGTGGATAGCGGGTGTTCTGCTACCGAGTTGCGCTGGGTTATCACGACATGCTCCGCATTCGAATCACCCTGGACTGCGCAGAACCAGCACAATTCCAGACGCGATTTCGTCAGCGACCAGCTTTGGCGTCGCTGACGCCCTTAAGCGGTTTGGATCGCCGCTTATCAAGCGAACGGCGGACTGAGCGCTCGATACCAGAAAGCGCGGAATTGACTGCAATCCTGAGCGTAGCCGATCGGCTCTCGAACACCACACTCGGCAATGCGCTCAAGACGACCTTGATATTGCACACCTTATCGACGCCGCCACGCGTACCGTTTATATCGCTGATTCGAACCGTGACGCGTTCTATTGCAAGAGCAAACTTGCCGAGTTTCATCCCGAGTCGTTTGCGGATATAGTCGCGATCGTCATCTGTCAGTTCGACCCCTGCGACGCGGATGTTAGCCGGAACCTGCGTGGCCGTTGTACGGCCTGCTTTTCGTTTTGCGGGACGCGGCACTTCGTCTGTGAAAGCGCCACGTTTACCGTTCTCTGAAGATCGTGCACTCGGACGTGGCAGATCACTCACTTTCGCGTGGCGAAGTGCC
Organism: Gemmatimonadaceae bacterium; assembly: GCA_039924445.1. Classification (GTDB taxonomy): domain Bacteria; phylum Gemmatimonadota; class Gemmatimonadetes; order Gemmatimonadales; family Gemmatimonadaceae; genus Fen-1247. Next base: position 11,094 of record JBDTAW010000033.1, on the reverse strand, counting down.
TCCGCCGATCGTGTAGTCGGGCGTGGAAGATCGCTCGCGCTCGCATGACGCAGTGCCTCAAACACATCCGTTGCGGTGATAATTCCCACGAGATCGGTGCCATCCATTACGGGTAGCGAGCCGATCAGGCGTGCACGCATCATTGCCGCGGCATCATCTACCGAAGCGTCAGACTCGATTGACTCTACACGGGGTGTCATCAAATCCTTCACTACGCGGTCCTTTCGAGTGCTGGCGCCGGATGCTCCGCCAAGGTCGCGTTCCGAGAGAACACCAACAACGCGCGACCCGTCGACGACCACCAGATGATGGATCCCGCGGCGCCGCATGCGTGTCCACGCCGCGCTTGCGCGATCTGATGGGGCAACGGTTACAACATCAGCACTCATGACGTCGAGAACGCGCATGTTTCGGGGCTCCAGCGACAAGGGGAAAACGGTACATCTTTCTCCTGGCTCAGCAGCGCACGTTACATGCCGCGGATGCTTGCCCGCCAACAGTACGAGGTATCAGCCTTAGGCGTCTGGCATCGCCGTATCACGCAACCCTGACTCGATTACAAAACGCGTAAGTGCTGCGGCCGACGAAGCACCGAGCTTTCGCGCAAGACTTTCGCGGTAGGTATTGACGGTTCTGATCGCAAGTCCGAGCATCGAAGCGATCTGTTTGCTTGTGAGGCCAGCTGCAACACGCACCGCAACCTGTTGCTCGCGCCTGCTGAGCGCCGTGACTGCTCGCGGCACGGGACAGAGCGCCTGAAGACCACAATCCTCGCAGCGGATGCCAAACTGTTTGCTTACTGCTGTACAAAGCTCGGTGATCCCCGCGTTGCGGGGGATATGGTGAACCGCGTTCCCCAAAACCCGGCTTGTTTCACCATCTCCGCCAATAACGAAGATGCAGCTATCGGGTAACGCCGCGTGCAGCGCGGCGGTTTTCTCGGCATCAACGTCGCGCGCAAGCGAACCGCCAACCAGGATCGCGTCGGGACGAATGCTGCGCGCGACTTTGAGTGCTTCATCCATGCATCCCGCCTCTGCGACGACGGTCAAGCTCGTAGTTGAACCGATCAAGGTCCGCAGCGCGGCACGAATCAGCGCATGCTCCTCGACGATGAGGACACCAAGCCGCCTATGCGGAGTCACGACTTCCCTTGCAGCCGGCTTGGGATCACCGCTTCGGCGATTCCCGAAGAACGTCGGTCCGGCTCTCAAGCGAGATTCCACCCTCGTGAGACTGCTCGAAAGTCGGCACGGGCAATTGGCATGGCAAGGATTGAGCAGGTCGATTGGACAGGACCCTTCCCGCGCTTTGGAACGGGCGGCCCGCTGACATTGTGCAATGTAAGCCGCATAGCCGACAAGTCCAGTCGGGATTAGAGCCGAGGGACCGGGACGTAAAAAAGGCCGCCTGTCAGGCGGCCGGAGGTCTAGTTGACCAATGAGTCGGGGTCGGAGGAGTCATCGAAGGCGAAAACCCTCCTTGCACCCTTCCACCAACTTGCCTTGGTGTTGGCCAGCGTCTCGACCTTGACTCGTTTGCCTGTCGTTGGGGCGTGGACGTATTGACCGTTCCCGATGTAGATCCCGATGTGTGAGATCCGCTTGCCGTGGCCAAAGGTAAGGAGGTCGCCGGGTTTTAGAGAGGCAATATCACGCTCAATCTTCTCACCGACCGTGGCCTGCTCACGAGCGGTCCGAGGCAACTGAGCACCGAATGCAGCCATGACATACTGCACGAGTCCACTGCAGTCGAAACCCTTCTTTGGTGATTCGGCTCCGCGCTTGTACTTCACACCAAGCTGCGCCTGCGAGAGCGATACTATGGAGTCCTGGAGTTCATGGATCGACTGGCTGAGCCTGGCGAACGGCTTGGCTACCGGTGCTGATCGGGGATGCGCGACTGGCACCCCCTGTGCACTTGCCGATACCGCAAACAGAGAGCCGACAACTAAGGCGGCGCTCGTGAAGCTGGTAATGCGGCGGATTCCGGCGGAAATTTTCATGCTCGGTCAAGCTAAGGTTCGTCACTGAGGTCAGCAATCACGAAAAGAACCCGGCAACTCGCCGCTCGCGTCATATTCGTGATGTACTGTCCTGGCGTGTGCCTTAAGGACGGCTAAGTGGCCACGGACGTCACGGTGGTCACGGTGGTCAATCGCGACCTGTTTCCGTTGGCCGTAGCCCGTTAGATGTCGTGGATGGTCTTGACTCGAACGAGCTTCAAATGTCTGATCGAGGCCGGAAGTCGAAGAATGATCGTCTCGCCGAGTTGCCGGCCCACGAGCGCTTTTCCGATTGGCGACGACATTGAGACGTGCCCTTCCTCAAAATCGACATCTCCAAACACGAGGCTGTAAACCTCGGTCTTTCCCGTCTTCGTATCTTCGACGGTTACTTCGGAGCCGAGCCCCACGGCATCGCGGGCGATCTGGGCTACGTCGATCTGCGAGAGCTTGGAAAGCCGCATGCGGAGCTGTCCCAGCCGCGCCTGAACAAATTGCTGCCGCTCCAACGCTGCCTTGTACTCCGAATTCTCACGCAGATCGCCCAATTCGACCGCCTTACGAATCTCGTTCGGCAAAACGACGTTGAGCTCATGCTGGAGCTTTTCGACCTCCGCACCGAGCTTGATCTTGAGTTCTTCGATCATGGGGGACTCTGCAGCCATTTCCGGATTCAGCAGGTAAAATGATAAACGCCCGGCCGGGGGGTCGGGCGAACGGGTATCTCGGGAAGCTATCCGGCCGCCCCACCCTGCGCAATCGGACATCGCCGATCGGCCCGATTGTTGGATCAACTCGCCGCCGCCATATCCTTATAAGTATCTTCCTCCCCGAACAATGACCGGCTCACCTCCTCCGTCTCCAGAAAACAGCTCACTCCCGGCGCGAGGCGCGAGTGTGCCTGTCAAAGCTCGTGAGCGGGTCGTCGAACTTCTGCAGGTGCGGTTCGCGAATGGTGACCTGGACATGGACGAGTACGAGCGTCGTGTCGCAGCAAGCTATCAGGCGAAGACGCCGCAGGATCTGGATTCTATTATCGGGGATCTGGTCCAGTCGCATTCAGAATTAGCGGTCCCCGAATACGGGCGTATCACCGCGATCCTGAGCAACAACGAACAGAACGGCGTCATGCCGGTGCCGCGTCAGCTCAAGATCGTGAGCGTCTTCGGCAATGCTGAACTGGATATCAGCGCAGCAACGTTCTCACCCGGTCTCACCGAAATCGAAATCTCTGCGGTCTTCGCAAATGTCGAATTGACAGTCCCGCTCGGTGTTCGCGTCGAGAGTGGCGGCAGTACTTTTCTGGGGAATTTTGATTCCAAGGTTCCTCACATTCCTGGATTCGCAGCGGCAGACGAGCAGGTGATCCGAATCACCGGTCGCTCGGTCTTTGCATCGGTGGCGATCAGAGCGGCGCCGGGGCGACTTGCAACTGCCGCGGTGCCCGCGCCTCGTGCAGACGATGCGCCGCGAAGGCTCACCTAGAACGCTCCGGCGTTGCTCACAATCAGCGGGGATCCAGATGCGTGAAAATCAGCTGCTCGTTACTGCTGCATGCCTGTGTTCGCTGGCGATTGGCTGCACGCGGCCCGCGTCATCGGACTCGACATCCCGCGATACCACGTCACGGCCTCTGACGGTCGCGGACAGTGCGACGGTCAGAACCGGATTGACAGTGACCGCTACTGGCTATGGCGCGCTTCGCGTCGGGATGAACGTGCGCAACGCAGCGACTGCACTCGGATCGCCGGAGCCATCGATGGTCGGTCTCGATACCGCGTGCGCGTATCCGAAATTCGACAATCAACCGTCGGGTATGCGCATCATGGTTGTGCGAGGCAATGTCGTCCGTCTCGAGATCGACTCTTCTTCGATCGCGACAGGTCTTGGAGCGCGAGTTGGCGATTCCGAGTCACGTGTAAAGGATCTGTACGGTTCGCGAGTCGTCGTACAACCACACAAGTACGACTCGACGGGGCACTACCTCATCGTGAAACCTATTCCTCCGACCAACGCTGGATTCGAGCTCGTCTTCGAAACCGATAGTGGCCGCGTCACCAAGTACCGCGCTGGGCGACTGCCCGAAGTCGAGTGGGTCGAGGGATGTTCGTAAAGGAAGTAGTCCGGTGGCTGGCAGCAGCCGCACTCGTTACGCCGTTTGGTCCCGCCAACCTGAGCGCGCAGAACCGGCAACTCGTGATCAGCGTGAACAGAAACGCATCAATCGGGTCCTTTGACCCGCTGGACGCGCTGGGATCCACGATTGACGGCCACGTGGCCGGATCTACAAGCAGGATTCTCACGCGCGCAAACGTTGCGGCAATGAAGTCGGCGAATTTCCACCAGATTTCGTACCGCCTGCGTACGGAGTTGGGGATGGAGGCATGGCACTGGAATCCGCGTGGCCGCTGGAGCGATGCAGCACATCAGCGCGGCTACTGGACGTCCGATTCCGTGTCATCGACCCCTATTCGTGTTTCGTATGGATACAAATTGCCGCGACGCGGAAACACGATCGATCAGGGGAACGGAGACGGATTCTCGCGCCTCACAGACGGTGACACCGCATCGTACTGGAAGAGCAATCCATATCTCGACGCCCGATACACTCACGAGAGCGCGACCAGCCACCCACAGTGGGTAGTTGCAGACATGGACAGTATTGTCAATGTGAATGCGATCGACATTCGCTGGGGAGAACCTTTCGCAACGAAGTACCACGTACAGTACTGGCCCGCGAATGAGGACGAACAACCTCAGGGTCCTGACGATGATCAGACCGGAGCAGCATGGGTGAACTTCCCATCCGGCGTCGTCAACTCCGGCGCGGCGGCGGGCGGGGGAAATACGATGCTTCAGCTTGCTGCAACGTCGATTCGCACTCGCTGGATCCGGATTCTGCTGGTCGCGAGTTCACACAGCGCGATTCGCGGGTCGAGTGATCCACGCGATTCACTCGGATTTGCGATCCGTGAGTTGTCGATTGGCCGAATGGTCAATGAATCGTTCCGCGACGTATCGCGACACTCTGCCAGCGCCAATCGTCAGACACGAACATACGCATCGAGCACGGATCCGTGGCATCGCGCGACAGACCGTGACGACGATACCGAACAACCCGGCATCGATGCGATGTTCGAGAGTGGAATCACACGCGGCTTGCCGATGCTGACACCTGCCGGAGTGCTGTACGACACGCCTGCAAACGCTGCCGCTCTGTTGCGCTACATCCGTAATCGCAAGTATGCGGTTCCGAGACTTGAACTGGGCGAAGAACCCGATGGCCAGTTCGTCTCGCCAGCCGACTTCGCTGCGCTGTACGTGCAGGCGGCAGATTCGCTCCGCGCCGTGGATCCGACCATTACGCTTGGTGGGCCATCGCTTCAGGATGGTCAAACCAAGACGATGATGACATGGAAAGAGGCCAGCACAGACGAACGATCGTGGTTCGGTCATTTTCTCGATGCGCTGACGGCGCTCCGGCGCTCCAGCGACCTGGAGTTCGTATCGTTTGAATTCTACCCGTACGACAGAGCTTGCACGCCTACAGCTCCGCAGCTCGCGAAGGTAACGCCGCAGATCGACGATATTGTCGCACAATTCAGGAGCGACGGAGTTCCCGCAACTGTGCCCCTTCTGATGACTGAATATGGCTACTCGGCGTTTTCAACCGAATCGGAAATGAATCGCGCGGGTGCAATTCTGAATACTCTTGCGGTTGCTGAATTTCTTGCACATGGCGGCAGCGAAACCTTCTTCTACGGAACGGAGCCGAGCAACCTCGACCGAAACCGGAAATGTGAAAGCTGGGGCGACAACACTCTGTTCGTCGCCGACGATGATCGTCGCATCATCGCGCCCAATTCAACGTATCAGGCTGGTCGGATGTTGACCACTCTGTGGGCGGACTCGAGCGGCGGAAAGCAATCGATTCTGGCTACAACCGTGAAAGCATCATCGTCGAGCACCGTACCGGTGCATGCGTACGCGGTTCGCCGGCCGGATAATCGAGTCGCTGTACTCATTGTGAATCGCGATCCCACGCATGACTGGACGGTGGAGCTACGCGGCCTCGGCGATTCAACTGCAACACTGGACGTGTGGCAATTGTCGAGCACGGAGTATGAGTGGCACCCAAATGGCGAACATGGATTCGCGAAACCGAACAGGGCTGCTCGGAGGTCAACTCTTCCTCCGAACGCCCCGCTCGTGTTGAAGCCCTATTCTATTGTTGTGGTGAGAGAACGCTGGAAAGCAGCAGCAAAACAATCTGCGGCTACTCCATCTCGAATTCGCGGTCGAACGCAACGTCAAATGTGAACGTCTTGGCGCGACTGCGCGTCTCCATAGCATCGGCGATACGCTCCAGGCGGGCGGGAATCGACATGATCTTTTCCTGAGCCTTCTTACCCATCTCGTTCAACCCTTCAACGGCATCGATCGCCCAGTAGCGGATCTGCTCCTCAACGATCTTGAGATAATCGCGAGGGCTGTAGATTCCCGCGCGACGAATGACGTCCGCCATCTCGCGGAAATGCGGCATGTTGACACCAGGCATATCGATCGACGGCATGATCGCAGCCGCTGATTCAAGAGCCCGATTCGGATCGCGCGCCAGCACTTCGCTGAATACGTTGCGATAGAACACGTAGTGACGAGCCTCTTCCTTGGCGACGTTTGCGAGGACGCTGCCGATCAGGTGCTCATGTTTGCCGGCCAGCTTTCCGGTGTTGGCATGGCTCACCTGCGTCGCGCGTTCCTGCAGTGTGGTGTACACGAAGACGCGATATGGATCCTTATCCCAGGACGGTTCGAAGCCGGCTTTGAGATACTCGAACTGCATCTTCTCGACGACCGGGTTGTTCAGAACGAGACTATCGCGCGAGTAATCGTGGAGTACGGCACCGTGACGATCTTCCTCGGCCGTCCACATGTTGGTCCACTTGGACCAGAACGTGTCACCGCCGAGATAGACGGCCAGCAATCTGTGGAAATGCGGCAGACCTTCTTCAGTGAGGAGATTCAGGGCGAGCGCGACGCGCGCAGGTGTTTCGATCCCCTCGGCGCGGCGACGAAGATCCTTGATGTGCTTGTCCGCGTCAGTATCCGGTGGAGCGTCGAGCAATTCGCTCGGGAACCACAGGATCCGCTTCGCTTCGTGCGAAATCATCAGCTCGTGGACTACGTCCTCGAGATCGGCCAGGACTTCGACCTTCGCCAGCGTTTCCGCCTCGGGCATGTTCATAGGGCCGCTGTAGTCATGTCTCAAGTTACCCCAAAGATCTTCTGATGCCAATTTGCCACTTTGGCTATACCGGTCTTGCAATCAGGAGGCCCGGCTGGTCGCTTCGCGCCAAATTCCGCGATCCGCTAACTTTCCGGATTGACTCAAAAACGGACTCCGCGTGTCATTTAGCAGTTTCAAGCTCGATCCAAACCTACTGAAGGGGCTGAAAGAACTGGGTTTTGTTCGCCCTACCCCGATCCAACTCGACTCGATACCGCCAGCAATGGAAGGACGCGATGTCCTTGCCTGCGCCGCCACTGGCAGCGGCAAGACAGCGGCCTTCCTGCTGCCGATCCTTCACAAGCTGATTCCGAAGCCTCGCGGGACGACCCGCGCCCTCATCGTAACTCCGACCCGAGAGCTGGCGGCTCAGATCGCAGAACATCTGAATGAGATCGCCGTGCACACGCCGATAACGAGCGCCGCGATCTTTGGCGGGGTCGGCATGTCTCCGCAGGAACACGCATTCAGGACTGGAGTGGACGTGCTGGTCGCGACGCCGGGCCGCCTGCTCGACCATCTTCGACACCCATACGCCAAGCTCGATAAGCTGGAATTCCTCGTGCTCGACGAGGCCGATCGAATGCTTGACATGGGGTTCCTGCCGGAAATCAGAAAATTGCTGCGGTTTCTTCCGGCCAAACGCCAGACGCTGTTTTTCAGCGCCACGATGCCGGGGCCGATTGCGACGTTGACACGTGAAATGCTCACGAATCCAGCGACGATTCGTGTCGAGCGCAATGCCGCGCCTCCCACCGCGATCACTCAGGCGGTCTATCCCGTATCTCAGGAATTGAAGGCTCCCCTGTTTCTAAACCTGCTCGAGCACGGTCACATGAATCAGGCGCTGGTATTCACCCGTACAAAGCACCGAGCGAACCGGCTGGCGGATTATCTCGTCCGGAACGGCGTCAAGGCTGACCGTATCCATGGCAACAGATCGCAGACGCAGCGGACGGCAGCGCTGGCTGGTTTCAAGTCTGGCGCGTTCAAGGTTCTCGTTGCTACCGACATAGCTGCGCGTGGCATAGACGTTGAAGAACTTGGTCATGTTGTGAATTTTGACGTGCCGCTCGTACCGGAGGATTACATCCACCGCGTTGGTCGGACGGGACGTGCAGATGCAACGGGGGATGCCTTCACTTTCGTTGCGCCGGACGAAGAGGGCGACCTTCGTAACATCGAGAAGGCCGTTGGCAAACGGCTGCCGCGTGTGACTGTACCGGATTTCGATTACAACGCGCGGCCGGATCAGAAGCTGGAAGTACCGCGTGGTGAGCGAATTGCAGCGATCCGTGCTAAGAAGGCGGAAGATCGGGCACGGGCGGCTGCCAAGGTCCAGCGTCGGGGCAATCAGGGCGCAACCGCCGGTTCGGCGCGTCCTGGCAGGCCGGCGCGACCCGCCAAGCCGAGTCGACCAAGCGTGCCGGGCGTGCCGGGAACCAATAATCCGAAGGCAGGTGGCCAGCCCAAGCGGCCCGGTGGAAACAGGGGGCGCGCGCGATAGTTTCTGCGCGAGTCACGGGACGGACTGAATCGAAAAATCTGGAGATTTCCCTTGATGAAAATTCAGCAAACAACGACTGCGGCGATAATTCTTGGACTCGGAATCGCGATCGGCGGGATAATGATTGGCCGCGGATTCCAACTCGGTCGCTCAGCCGACCGATACGTGACCGTCAAGGGAGTTGCCGAACGTGACGTGACCGCCGACCTCGCCATCTGGCCTCTGCGAGTTGTGGCGGCCGATAACGACCTTCCAACAGCACACGCGAAACTGCAGTCCAGTGTGCAGAAGATCATGCAGTTTCTGGCCGCTCAGCACGTGGATACCTCGCTCGCCACGCTTACCAATTTTGAAGTTTCTGATGCATTCACTAACCAGTACGGCGGCGCAGATCGAGCAGTAAATCGCTATGTGATCCACCAGACCGTTGTAATTCGCTCAAGCAATCCGGCGCAGGTACTGGCCGCGAGCCAACGCGTCGCAGAGCTCGTCAATTCGGGTGTGGTCCTGTCATCCGGCGGAGAATACGGTGGGGGAGGCCCGAACTTTGTTTTCACAGGGCTCAACAAACTGAAGCCAGCAATGATCGCCGACGCGACTGCGAGAGCGCGGGAAGCCGCTGAGCAGTTTGCGCGCGATTCCAAGAGTGCTATCGGCGGAATCATGACGGCGAACCAGGGAATTTTCGAAATCCTCCCGCGCGATCAGGCGCAGGGCATCACTCAGGAAAGCCAGGTGGAGAAGACTGTCCGAGTCGTCTCCACTGTGAACTATTACCTCAAGGACTAGCCAGAGATGTCCCGGGCATTCGTCAATGAGGATGCAGGCGGTTCTGTTCCGCGAAGAGATTACGCCCTGCCACCACGAGACGACCCAGGTTTTGATGCCGCGGCGGCTGAGGCACTGCTGGAAGCGGCGCGAGCCGGCGAAACGGCGAGCGCCGAAGTAGCTACTGGATATTATTGGGGCGAGCGTAAATTGCATGACCACGTACTCCGATTACGCGATGGCGCGATCGCAGCGAATGATGACCGTTTGGCACAACTCGCCGATCGCTTTCTGCGGTAAAAACTCTCACTGGATATTCTGTCATGTCTTCAAGTGCCGCTTTGCGCGTTGAAACCGCCGAATACGCGCCGTACTACGGCACGTACATCGGGCCAATTGCGGATCAGGACATCACTACGCTGCTCACCTCTCAGGCACACGCGCTGGATTCACTGGGCTCACTCGATGACGCGGCGACGGTGCATCGTTACGCACCGGACAAGTGGAGCGTGAAGGAAGTGGTCGGGCACATGGTGGACGCTGAGCGAGTGTTCGCATATCGCATGCTGCGAATCGCGCGGGCCGACACAACCCCACTCGCTGGCTTCGATCAGGAACCGTATGTCGAGACCGCACATTTCGACAGCATCCCGATTTCGAAACTTGTCGGCTCATTTCGTGCGACACGTGCTTCGACGCTTGCATTGATGGGAGAGCTGGATGACGACGCGTGGCCGCGAATGGGAGTCGCAAGTGGATTTCCGGTCAGCGCCAGAGCGCTCGCTTACATAATTGCTGGGCATGCGACGCATCACATCAAAATCCTCCGCGAAAAGTACGGAGTCAGCGTCTGACGAGATACCCCGCGTTCAAGGGTGCTTTCGATTTCGCAACTGACACAACCTACGTAAACCGATGACCCTTCCCGCAGTTCTGGATTTTGTGGGTGTGGCAGTCTTTGCCGTCAGCGGCGCGCTCGCTGCCGGACGCAAGCATCTGGATCTGCTTGGAGTGATCGTACTTGCTCTGGCAACGGCGATCGGGGGCGGTACGATTCGCGATGTCCTGCTCGCGCGCCAACCAATCTTCTGGCTCGCCGACGGCTGGTACATCGTGGTGATCACCGCGTCCGCGCTGCTGACGGTCGCCTACACTCGGTGGCGTCGTCCGCCGCACTCGGCGCTTCTTGTGGCCGATGCGTTGGGCCTCGCGCTATTCAGTATTACCGGCGCGCAGATCGCAGAGCGTTCCGGGCTGCCGGCGGTGAGTGGAATCGTGCTTGGTACCATTACCGGCTCTGCAGGCGGATTGGTTCGCGACGTGTTGAGTGCCGAAATTCCGCTGGTGCTACGACGCGGGAGCCTCTACGCGACCGCTGCGATCGCTGGTACGGCGACATACTTCGTGCTGGAGCGATTAGGCGCGCTGCGACCCATTCCGTCGGTGATCGGCATGTTGGTTATTGTCGGACTACGTCTAGCGGCGATCCTCTGGGGGCTGCAGCTTCCAGTATTCAAACTCGATTCG